>CAYXDR010000225.1:1867-5650 GCA_964463515.1 uncultured Desulfobacteraceae bacterium
CTTCGAAATGCACCGCCCCGGGGGCGGTTTCTAGAACTTCGGCTCCGAGGCAGGCAATTTCGGTTGCAAGTAGAGGCTCAATGCCGCCGAGGCATGTCGCGGTGTATATACCGCTTTTCCCGCCGGTGGGGGCCTCCTCGAGGCCGGACCGATTTTTGAAGTGTGAAGCGGAGTTCATCCCGCGGGACCGCCTTTTATCCAGAGCCGTATGGCGGGCAGCTCTGATTCTTCCCATTCCTCAGATGTGCGTATTTCGAGAAACTGGCGGTAAACCGCCTCTACGGCTGCAACCGGCTGTTCGATAACGGCCATTTTTTCGTAGAACATCCCTTCCGGATCTTCCCCATGGTCGCTGAGCACTTTCGGCCCTTTAAGGGATTTGAAGTTCATCCACATGGAGTCTAAGGTAAACACCCAGGTATCGTCGCCCATTACGAGTCTGAACCTGGCCTGCGTGACCTTTTTGTGTTCGGAAAGAGCGAAGCGGGCTTCGCGCAGCCTCGGATTTTCACCGCTGCAAACGACTGTTTCCCGCCTGTCGTCAGAGTCAGAGGTGACCGTAAGCATTCCATCGATCCAAAACTCCCCGGTGAGACCTTCATCGATGTTGAATAGGCCTCCTTCGGCTTCGCATTTAAACCAAAGCCATGTCAAAAATTCTCTCCCGAGAAATTCCGTTTCCCTCGCTTGGTCCAAGGTATTCACGGCAGCACCTCCTCTCCGAACATTGACGGCCCGATGTCGTAGAGCAGGTTCGGGTCCTTTCCTGTTTCTTTAAGCAGCCTCTCTCCAAGGGAGTAAGGATAAATCGGCGCCAGCGCGCATTCAAAAGTTTTCATGAAGAAAGAACGGAATTCGTCGCACAGCTTTACGCTAGTGGCTCCAAACAGCAGGATTCCGGTCGTCAGGTTCCATATAACATCGTAGACCTCGGATGACGGGATCACTCTTTTGAGCAGCATTAGCCTGGTGTGTTCCCTTATTTCATCCCTCCGTTTTCTAGGCAGGTACTTCAGCCCCTCCCTTTCCTTGATTTCCTTCTCAGCCTCTTCGGCATATTGCCTGAGTGCCTTGGGCGGGACTTTTCTTGTATCCACCCTCCAGGAAAGCGCCAGATAAGGATCCTTGAAATATTCCATTGCGGGGAAATCAGCACTGAGCATGTCCAGGATGTTGACCCAGCCCTCGGATCTTTCCTCGAGGGAGGCTTCGTCTATTTTCCTGAATGCCAGCCGAGAGATTTTTTCGGGAAAAGTCTGTGCATAGTCTTCCGGTAAAGGTCCTTCGACCTGGAATCGAGTGAAACTAACGGTGCGCTGCATGAAGCCCATTTTTTCCCCCTTCTGCAGATTGTCGGTCGCACAGCTCTAACAGACAGGAGGCCGGCTGTCAATCTCCACTGATTTACCTTTTGAATCATGGCCCTGAAAGGGGCGGGAGGCATCGAGCCGAACCGCTCACGGATAATGAGAAGGTGGTTTGATGATTCTCCAGCTCACGAGACGCTCCATCATCCTTTGGCGGTGTGTGCCGGGCCAGAAAATGCGGCCGCACGAGGGGCATTTCTTGAATTTATCGGAAACGGTCTGAAAGATATAATCCGGAACCGCTTCACGAGCCTCTTGCGGTGAGGCGTCCACGAGAAGTGCGTTGCATTCGAGACAACGGGTGAACCACTTTTCCTGGTCGGCTGCTATCGGGAAAAGCAAAGAAAGCTGCCTCAGCTGGTCTTCCACGCGGTCAGACCGGACCAAAACCGCGTTTTTCACCAAAACTGCAAGTTTCCGGTCCCGGGTGAGCGGCATCCTGCCTTCGGCGGCGGCGCGTTCAATGTCCCCCGGTTTGCGCTGAGTCCGGTAAACGGTGTCGCAGCCGAGCACCCTTAGCCAGCGAGCGAGTTTCCCGAGCATGGAATCTGCATAAAATTTTTCCGGTATGAAGTTATCCGATTGTTTACTCATAGGTTTTGACGCTTGTTGACGCGTGCAGCCCTTTCCGGGTAAACTCCCATTGATCCACCGGGAATATGGCTCTTGCGGCGTTGTCTTGCTCCGCCCTTGGCGTAGTAAAATCACAATTTTTCGATGCTGCGCGTTGAATCCGGAGTCTTCCTGTAACCGGGAACGTCCCCGAACCATCTGAATATTTTCAGGACGGAATCATTATATGATTCGGGGCCTTCGATACCAGGTTTATCAGAGCTTGTTTTCGTTGTAAACGCTCAATAATACGGTCACGGACGGATTCAACCCGGTGATGAAAATGTTTGTCGATGCTTGATGGTATCGTAAAAAGTCCCCAAGCCGTCATTTCCCGACACAAGAAGATGTCGGGGAATCCATAAGTCGTTGGAATTAATGGATCCCGGCCTGCGCCGGGGTGACGATAGAGGGGATATCTTGACTTTCAAGGTTTTTTTTATGGATAAAATGGTAATAGAGAGAAGTGTCCCGCTTAGAGGAAGCGTAAGGGTCAGCGGCGCGAAGAATGCTGCTCTCCCGGTGATTGCCTCCTGTCTTCTGGCAGGGGGATGGCACAGGATATCCAATCTTCCGCTGCTGAGGGATATCGAGACGATCAAACGGATAATGAGCGGCATGGGGGTTGTTTTCAGGCAGGAAGAGGGTGTGCTGCGTGTGAACAGCGATAAGCTCAGCGACGTGGAGGCACCCTACGAACTTGTAAAGACCATGCGGGCTTCCATTCTCCTTCTCGGTCCGCTGCTCGCCCGGACCGGCAAGGCACGCATTTCCCTCCCCGGTGGGTGCGCCATAGGCGCCCGTCCTGTGAATCTCCATCTGAAGGCACTTGAGAGCATGGGAGCCTCGATAACACTGGATCAGGGATATATTCAGGCCTCTGCAAGAAATCTCAAGGGGGCGGATGTTTTTTTCGACATACCCACCGTAACCGGCACAGAAAACGTCATGATGGCTGCGGTGACCGCGAAGGGAACCACAGTGCTCGGAAACGCCGCCAGGGAACCGGAAATTCAGGACCTTGCCGTCATGCTGAGGGCGATGGGCGCCAAAATCGAGGGTGACGGCACCGACAGGATAGAGATAGAAGGGGTCGAGACTCTGCGGCCGGCCGAGCACTCTATAATCCCGGACAGGATAGAAGCCGGGACTTTCATGATCGCATCGGCGATCACAGGCGGGGATGTCAGGGTCGAAAATTGTCGGCCTGAGCATGTAGAGGCGCTTGCCGAAAAATTGGAGTCAGCAGGGGCCGCGATCACGAAAGGAGAAGATTGGGTGGTGGTTGTGGGCCCTGAAAGGGCGGAAAGCACCGATATCAAGACCATGCCGTATCCCGGCTTTCCCACTGATCTCCAGGCCCAGTTCATGACCTTGATGTGTGTCGCAGAAGGCTGGAGCATGGTGCGGGAGACCGTCTTCGAAAACCGTTTCATGCATGTAAGTGAATTACGCAGGATGGGTGCGGATATCCAGATCAACGGCGGACAGGCGCTCGTGAAGGGACGGAAGGCTTTAACCGCTGCACCGGTTATGGCGACGGATCTGAGGGCAAGCGCCTCGCTCGTTCTCGCAGGGCTTGTTGCAGGAGGGGGCCGAACCGAGGTTCACAGGATTTACCACCTTGACCGGGGATACCAGGCCCTGGAAACAAAATTCGCGGGCCTGGGTGCAGCGATCAGGAGGGAAAAACAATAGCGCCGCTTTTCCCCCTGGAGTCATTTTTTCCTTAGAACGGCAAGATGCCGGGCGGTTCGAAATCCTGGAAGGCGATAAGGAATCAGCTTTTCCACCACCAGGTCTT
>CAYXDR010000226.1:0-5642 GCA_964463515.1 uncultured Desulfobacteraceae bacterium
TAAATATGTAATCTGGCGTCCGACGCCGCTTTATCGCGCCACCGGCCTTGAGGCATATCTGGAAACACCCGCCAGGATTTATTTCAAGAATGAAGGTGTAAGCCCGGCCGGCAGCCACAAGCCCAACACCGCCCTCGCGCAGGCGTATTACAACAAGATCTCCGGCACCAAAAGAATAACGACGGAAACAGGCGCCGGGCAGTGGGGAAGCGCTCTTTCCATGTGTTGCAGTATGTTCGGGCTCGAATGTAAGGTTTTCATGGTTAAGATAAGTTACCAGCAAAAACCCTACCGGCGTATTATGATGGAAACCTGGGGGGGCAATTGTGTGGCGAGCCCGAGCGAGGAAACCAACGCCGGCAAGGCTATCCTGCAACAGAACCCCGATTCTCCCGGAAGCCTTGGGATTGCTATCAGCGAAGCCGTGGAAGCTGCGGTAATGAACGAAGATACAAAATATTCCCTGGGCAGTGTTCTCAATCATGTTATGCTTCACCAGACGGTGAACGGCCTTGAAATCCAGAAGCAGATGGCGGCTGTGGGAGAATACCCCGATGTTGTGATTGGATGTTGCGGCGGTGGAAGCAATTTTGCGGGCATGGCCTTTCCTTTCGTTCGGGACAAGATCGAAGGCAGGCAAATAGATATTATCGGCGTGGAACCCACTTCGTGTCCGACAATGACCAAGGGGCCGTTCGCCTATGATTTCGGGGACACGGGGAAACTGACTCCGTTGATGGCCATGCACACTTTGGGGCACAGTTTCGTTCCCGAACCGATTCATGCCGGGGGGCTCAGGTATCATGGAATGTCCCCGATGATCAGCCAGTTGATTCTGGACGGCTTGATACGAGCCGAGGCGGTTCCCCAACTTGAAACATTCAGCGCCGGAATCACTTTCGCGCGGACCGAAGCCTTCATAAGCGCTCCCGAGACGAACCATGCAATCGCCATGGTTATACGTGAAGCCCTTAAAGCCAAAGAAGAAGGCAAGGAAAAGGTGATTCTTTTCAACTGGAGTGGTCACGGTTTGGTGGATATGGCGGCTTATGAGGCTTTTCTCCAGGGAAGACTGTCGGACCATGAACTTGGAGAGGAAGAAATTGCCAGGGCCCTTGACGAGATTTCTTCTCTTCCCAAGCCCAGGCAGTACAAACCAGCATAACAATAGCGGCGGCAATCAAAATGGATCCAAACATCACTGCCCCGGATGATAATTTCAAGATCCGATGCCCCAGGTTGGGGCATCAGATTCATTTTTCCTACTGTCGGACCGAAAACAACGGTGCACCTTGTTTCAAGATTCTCGACTGCTGGCATGCATATTTCAATGTGGAGGGATTTTTGAAGAGCCGAATCAGCCCGGAGCAGTGGGAGGAATTGACGACAAGGCGTTCTGCTCCGAAAGTTGTGTCGTTGGTGGAGCTTATTTCGCAGGCCAGGAGACATGCGAAAAAGACCGAAGATCCATGAGTAAACACCGGGGAAAATCAGGCACCGGTATTGCCGGCATAATACTGGCGGCGGGTTCCTCCAGCCGAATGGGTGCGCCCAAGCAGCTTCTGCCTGTGGACGGTGTCCCGCTTCTGGCCCGGGTAACCCGTCATGCCCTTTCGTCCGGGCTTGATCATGTGATCGTCGTGCTTGGCTGCCGCAGTACGGAAATACATAGGGAGTTGACCAGGTATTGCAGTAATGAAAAGTTGGGTATCGTTGAAAACAGCCGCTGGGAGGAAGGCATCAGCTCGTCTATAATCGCCGGACTGTCGGCCGTGGAAGAGCGGTTCGACCATGCGATGATTTTACTGGGGGACATGCCCAACGTGTATCCGGGGGTAATAGATCTCTTGATTGAACGCTACCTGGATTCCGGGGCATGTATCGGTGCCGTTGCTGGTGAGGGCCGACGCTGTCATCCGGTTGTGTTCGGTCGCGAAATGTTTTTTCATCTACGCGCCCTGAGGGGTGATGTCGGCGCCAGGGTTCTTTTCGATGCTTTTCCCCAGCTGGTCTGCCTGGTGACACCCGATGCCCCTTATGATCCCGGGGATGTGGACACACCGGAGGATTACAACCGCATGTCATGATTTCGATTCTGGCCATATGCACGTTTCCGGGTGCTCTCAGGGCACTTGATGAATTTACCGGCGGCGGCCCTAGCCTTCGGGTGGCTTCCAGCCTTTCCGAAGGGTTGGAAAAGCTTCGAAGGAAACGTTGCGATTTTCTTTTCCTGGACCTTTCCATATTGATGAATTCCAAGGTGGGGGAAAACTGCAGGGAAGCGTTGCGGCCGTTCTGGGAGGTGTTCCCGACGTTGGAAGTTGTTGTGATGACACCGCTGGATTCGGTGCGTCAAGCGGTTAACGCAGTGCGGGCCGGGGCACGCACATATGTATGCTATCCCCTTCAACAGGAAGAACTCAAGCATGCTATAGATTCCGTGCACGAGGCATTTTTGCTGCAGTCGGAACTCGATTACCTTCGAACCAGAGACTGGGACGAAGACGGTTTCACCATGGCGCAGACTAAAAGCCCCGCCATGAGAGGCGTTTATGAAAAAATACGATGTGTAGCCCCTACCAAAAGCACGGTGTTGCTGACCGGAGAAACCGGCACGGGCAAAAATGTGCTGGCCAGGATGATCCATCGCCACAGCAACCGGAAGGAGGCTCAGTTTATCAGTGGCGCGATTCCAGAGACATTGCTCGAAAGCGAACTGTTCGGTCATGAAAAGGGCGCTTTCACGGGTGCGATACGCCGAAAGCCGGGAAAGTTTGAAATTGCGCAGGGAGGAACCATTTTTCTGGATGAAATCGGCACGATCACTTTAATGGCCCAGGTTAAACTGCTGCAGGTGCTGCAGGACGGCACATTCCAGCGGATCGGCGGTGATGAAACCCTCAGGGCTGACGTGAGAATCATATCGGCCACCAACCTCAATTTAAAAGAAATGTTTGAAAGCGGCAGGTTCCGGCGTGATTTGTATTACCGTCTGAATGTTTTCCCCGTGGAGCTTCCTTGTCTTCGAGAACGGCTGGAGGATATTCCTCTTTTGTGCGATTGTTTTCTCGATCGGATGAACAAGGTTTTGTGCAAGGAAATTCGCGGGATTCACCCGGAGGTGATCTACGCCTTCGAACGCTACTGCTGGCCCGGAAACATCCGGGAGCTGGAAAATCTCCTGGAACGTGCATGTATTCTCGAGACATCGGCGATTTTGACTCAGGACAGTTTCCCCCGTGAATTGTTCGAAGGTTTGGAATTCTCTGAGAGGCCGGTTGCCTGGAAGGATTTTCCGACATTGGCCGATGTTCGAAGCAGGTCAGTGGCTGATTCGGAGCGCCGCTACCTGGAGGAGGTTTTGACCAGGTGCCGGGGGAGGATAAATCTTTCGGCTGCGACCTCCGGCATCAGCACCAGGCAGTTCCACAAACTGATTAAAAGGCATGGCCTGAGGAAAGAGGATTTCAAGCCGGCAGTCTGATGTTACGGTCCGCGATTTTTTTTGCATTGGCCGGCGAAAATGATTATAAAAAATGCTTGAACATCATAGGCCGGATGTGCTTTTCAATCATTCGGCAGATTTTTGATTCCGCCTTTGAAGGATCTTCATCTTTTTTTCATGGTTTAGATAGAAGGTCCCGGAGGCGGAAAGTTTTTGAGGCGACCGGGCTGCGGGCGCTGATCTGAAAAGGAGGCGGACCGTGAATCAACTTGTTCCGAAAAAAATGTTTTTTACAAAAGGGGTAGGTTATCACCGAAACAAACTCCAGAGCTTCGAGCTCGCTCTCAGGAACGCAGGGATTGAAAAGTGCAACATCGTGACGGTTTCGAGCATTTTTCCGCCGGACTGTAAAATAATAAAGAGGGAACGGGGAATATCGATGCTGCGTGCCGGTGAGATTACATTCGTGGTTATGGCCAGGGAAAGCACAAACGAGCCCAACCGCTTGATATCGGCGGCAATCGGCCTTGCAAGACCCAAGGACCATAATCAGTACGGTTATATAAGCGAGCACCACGCCTTCGGCGAGACTTTGAGAAAATCAGCTGATTTCGCCGAAGACCTGGCTGCTACGATGCTGGCTTCTACTCTTGGCATTGAATTGGACCCGGATGTTGCGTGGGACGAAAGAAAAAATGTGTATAAAGTCGGGCAGCGCCAGTTTGTGAGCCGAAGCATAGCACAGTCGGCCCGGGGCCATAAGAGCGGTCTCTGGACAACAGTGTTGGCCTGTGCAGTGATGCTTATGGAGTAAGCCGGCGATCCAGGGAAAAGGGTTTAAGAATGGACGAACATAAAAGCCTGTTCAAAGACTCCCCGGATATCGTCCCTGTCCGCCTGAACAGGGGCATGACGGTATCGGAACTGATTGAGAAAATCGGCGGGACCGCCTTTGAAGCCAGAAATCTGGCACGCGGCGCAGGTCTTTATTCCAGGATGATAAAAGAGGACGATATTATCTGGCTCGGCATCGCCGGAGCCGGTATCGCCGGCGGAATGGGAGGCATAGTTATATCGTTGATTGAGGCCGGATTCGTGGATGTTATCTGCTCCACCGGCGCCCAGGTCTATCATGACCTGCATTTTGCATTCGGCCTTCCTGTCAAGGCGGTAAATCCCCACGGGGATGACGATGCTCTCAGGGCCCACGGCGATACACGCATCTATGATATTGGGATACGGGAAAAGGAAACCCTTGAAGCGCAGGATGAAATAATCCGGAGATTTATCAGGGAGTCCTACTCGTTGCTCAAAGACGGCAACCTGGCAAGCTGGGAGTTCAACCGTATCCTGGGCAAATGGGTGTTGGAAAAGGCCGTTTATCCTGAAAGGAGCTTCGTTGCGCTGGCGGCGAGCAGGGAAGTCCCCGTTTTCTGGGATTCAATGGCCAATCATTCAATCGCAATGAATCTGCTGCGCATGGACCTGGAGGGGCTCGCGGTTTGTCTTTATCCTCAAAAGGATATCCTGGATTCTGCGGCAATCGTATATGCCGCTGAAGCTACAGGCTTTGTTGAGCTGGGAGGAGGAGGGCCGAAGAATTTCATTCAACAGACCGGTCCGACAATCAGCCAGATCCTGGGAGTTCAATTCGAAGGCGCCGACCGGGGTCTGCAGATAGGCACCGCCATGGAAAGAGAAGGGAGCCTGTCCGGCTGCACTTTCGGTGAGGCGGTCACCTGGGGAAAATATCAAAATGCCGATGAGCTGAATCTCGTCCAGATATGGGGTGAATACAGCGTGCTGTTCCCGCTGATCGCAGCCTATGCCCTTGAAAATTGCGAGGACCGTAAAGCAAAAAGGCTGGCACTTGAAATTCCCGGAATGAGAAAAGCTCTTCAAGAGGCATTATGATCGAGAATCGAGATCGTTTTCTGGATCCTGATCCATTGTTCACCGATTATCAGACCTCGGCCGTGGTGCTCCTTCCTGTTCCTTACGAAGGAGGAGTTTCAGCCGGTAAAGGGGCGGCGGGCGCGCCCGCCGCGGTGATCGAGGCATCCAGGCTCCTTGAACTGTATGACGAGGTGCTGGATGCGGAACCACACCGGATGGGTATTTTTACGGGTGCCCCTCTTTCAATTCCTGCTTCAACTGCCGAGGTGACGGAAGAAATCCGCCGGGCTGTTTCTGAAAT
>CAYXDR010000227.1:0-5629 GCA_964463515.1 uncultured Desulfobacteraceae bacterium
CCACCAGCTTTCTTCCCCGCGTCACTCCTGTGTATACGAATGAGACCATCTTGCGTCCAGCGTCAGTTCTAGCTTTTTCATCCCCAATGAGATGTTTTAAAAGTAGGTTTTTCATTGCCCTTTATCTCGCGAATGATATAACATGCGCTATCATATCCGAGCAGAAGAAACGGTTCGCCTGACAATGAGGGGTGCACGGAATGGATAATGGGAATCGAAGTTTGTCGATCTTGGTAAAAGAAATACGGAAGCAACTCGCCTTAAGCCAAGAGGATCTAGCCCGGCAGTTAGGTGTCAGCTACGCAACCGTCAACAGGTGGGAGAACAGGCAATCCCTACCGTCCAAACTTGCCAAAGCTCAGTTAAGTGCCTTCTGCAAAAAAATGATCGACCGCGGCAAATTGAGGCTGTCAGACGAACTTCTCAACTCCACGGGACTCATCCAGGATTAGGTGCGTACATGAACAACTTCAGCGGAAAAGTGAGTTTTATCTGGTCTGTGGCAGACCTACTGCGGGGACCCTATCGTCCAAATCAATATAAAGATATTATGCTCCCTATGACGGTTTTGCGTCGACTCGATTGCGTTCTGGAGCCCACCAAAGAGGAGGTGCTCAACAAACAGAAAGCGCTCTCCGGTGGGAAAGTCAAAAACATAGACCCCATCCTCTACCGAGTTACGGGGGTGCCCTTTTACAACACAAGCCGCTATTCATTCGAGAAACTGAAAGGCGATCCGGCCAACATCGCCGCCAACCTTACGAACTACATTAAGGGCTTTTCCACCCGCGCTAGGGAGATCATCGAGAATTTCAGTTTCGAGGAACACATCGGTAAGCTCGATAAGGCGGACCGCCTGTACCTGCTGGTATCCAGGTTTTGTGATATTGACCTGCACCCTCACACGGTCTCGAATCTCGAAATGGGGTACATCTTCGAGGAACTGATCCGGAGATTCAACGAGGCGTCCAATGAAGAAGCGGGCGACCACTTTACACCCCGCGAGGTGATCCGTCTGATGGTAAATCTGATCTTCATGCCCGACAGCGATGTCCTTACGACCAAGGGCATCGTCAAGACGCTCTACGATCCGGCCTGTGGGACCGGGGGCATGCTGTCTGTGGCCGAGGATTATGTGCGGGAACTGAACCCCGACGCCCGCCTAGAGGTCTTCGGTCAGGACTACAACGCCCAGGCTTATGCCATCTGCGGGTCGGATATGATGATCAAAGGTCAAGAGATCGAGCATATCGCCTATGGTGACAGTTTTACCGATGACCGCTTTCCCCGCCACACGTTTGACTACATGCTCGCTAATCCGCCCTTCGGGGTGGAGTGGAAGCCTGAGGCCGATTTCATCAAACGCGAGCATGAAGAGCAAGGCTTTGGGGGTCGATTTGGCGCCGGCTTGCCCCGCATCAACGACGGGTCTCTTCTTTTCCTGCAGCACATGATAAGCAAGATGAAAGACCCAGAGGAAGGCGGTACGCGTCTAGCGATTGTCTTCAACGGATCCCCTCTGTTTACCGGGGCAGCGGGATCGGGAGAGAGCGAGATCCGCCGCTGGATCATCGAAAACGATTGGCTAGAGGCCATCGTCGCGCTACCGGACCAGCTCTTCTACAACACCGGCATCTATACCTACCTCTGGATCGTTACCAACCGGAAGGAGCCAAGCCGCAGGGGCAAGATCCAGCTGGTGGACGGAACCGGTTTCTTCAAAAAGATGCGCAAGTCCCTCGGCAACAAGCGCCACGAAGTTTGTGATGAACAAAGGGACGACATCACGCGTCGTTATGGTACGCTTGAAGATGAAGAGCATATCCGCGTCTTCGACAACCAGGACTTCGGTTACCGCCGCATCACGGTCGAGCGTCCACTTCGGCTTAACTTCGCCGTGGACCAAGATCGTCTCGGGCGGCTTGCCGAAACCAAGACTTTCGTAAACCTTGCCACCAGCAAGAAGCGCAAGGACACAAAGGCCGCCAAGGCCGAGATCGAAGCAGGCCGACGGCTTCAAGAGGAAATCACGGCCGCTCTCAAACCGCTCGCCTCTCTCGGCGTCGTCAAAAGTCGCGATGAGTTCTCAAAACGTTTGAAGTCCGCCTTCAAGAAAGACAGTCTCAAGATCCCCACCCCCCTTTTCAAGGCGGTCCTCATGGCCCTGGCTGAACGTGACGAGACAGCCAAGGTATGTACGGATGGCAAGGGAAATCCGGAACCCGATCCGGAGCTGCGCGACTATGAGAACGTACCGCTCAAAGAGAATGTAGACGATTACATGAAGCGTGAGGTTCTGCCTCACGTGCCTGATGCCTGGATGGACGAATCCAAGACGAAAATCGGCTATGAGATCAACTTCAACCGGTACTTCTACAAGTACACGCCCCCGAGGCCGCTGGAGGAGATCGAAGCCGACCTTAAGAAGATCGAGAGGGAGATCGCGGACATGCTTGCGGAGGTCACCGAGTGAGGTATAACTATGGCTGAAACAGTTTCTGCAGACGTGATGGGAAAACTGCGCGAGGCCGTTTCCGGTCTCAAGGGTACGCCCATCTATAAAGAAATCGTAGAACCACGAGATGCAGTTCTGGCAAGGTTTCAACCTGTTTTTTCACCGGAACATGTATCGGAGATCACCGCCGAAGAGTTCCGGAGCTTTCTCTTGCTCGAAAATAACCATCACTGGAGCGGACTTCACCGTCAGGGCACACGCATGTGTGCCGATATGAATAAACTGCGTGAGGCGCTCACTATTCTAGCCGACGAGACTGAGCCGGTGGCTGACCGCTTGGACCGAGGGCCCGAAAGGGTGCCAGGTATGGGAAAGAACGTGGCCAGCGCCATTCTCTTGGTTACGCACCCTGATCGATACGGCGTGTGGAATAACCGCTCTGAAGCCAATATGAAACGGCTCGGTATCTGGCCGGATTTCGAGCGGGGCGAATCCTTCGGCAGCCGGTATGTAAAGGTAAATCAAATTCTGCTACAGCTTCGGGACGCACTCCAAATTGATCTTTGGACACTCGATTCATTGTGGTGGTACCTGGATCAAAAGGAATCAGAGGATCTGCCTCCGGAAACAGGGGAAACTTCACCCACTGGTATGACCTCAGAGTCTGAGCAACGGTTTGGCCTAGAGCGGCATCTACACGAGTTTTTGCGCGACAACTGGAACCATGTAGAACTCAGTCGGGAATGGATCCTCTACCAGGAACCTGGCGATGAAGAGGCTGGGTACGAGTATCCCTGCGATGTTGGCCGCATTGACCTTCTGGCGAAACACCGTAATGAGCCGCGCTGGCTTGTCGTGGAGCTTAAGCGCAATCAAACCAGCGACCAGACAGTAGGACAGCTCCTTCGGTATATCGGATGGGTGAAACGTCACCTCGCAGAAGACGGCGAGCAGGTCCACGGCATGATCATCTGCCGTGAAGCAGATAACGCTCTTCGGTATGCGCTAAGCACCCTTCAAAATGTCGAACTTCGACGATACCAGGTCGAGTTCCATCTGAGCGAACCGGAGACTCTCATTGCCACGAGTGGAAGGGGCGTCGAATGAGCAGGCAGGGATATCCGATGTACAAGCAGTCTGGGGTGTCATGGCTCGGTGACATTCCTGAGCATTGGGAGATCCGCCGACTCAAGTACAGCGCAGACCTGATCAACATCAAGATTGACGGTTTTGCAGCTGACCTCCCTTACACGGGTCTGGAACACATTGAATCTTGGACAGGCAAACGAATATCACCGAACGGTGATGCCACAAGTGAGGGCCAAGCGAACCTTTACGGTCGTGGCGATGTGCTTTTCGGCAAACTGCGGCCCTATTTGGCTAAGGCTCATGCGGCTGAAATCGACGGCATTTGCACCGGTGAGTTGCTGGTCCTTCGGCCGAAAGCAGTGAAACAGAAATTTCTCTTGAATTATGTACTCAATCCGGAATTTGTAGCCATCGTTGATTCATCCACCTATGGCGCGAAAATGCCTCGTGCGAACTGGGAGTTCATCGGTAACCTACCTGCGCTGATTCCCCCGCTGGATGAACAGAAATCCGTTGCAGCCTATCTTGACCGTGAGACAGCGCGGATCGATGCCCTCATCGAAAAGAAGCAACGACAGATCGAATTGCTCCAGGAAAAGCGATCCGCCCTGATCAGCCACGCCGTTACCAAGGGGCTTGATCCCAAGGCCAAGATGAAGGATTCGGGGATTGAATGGCTTGATAGCATCCCTGAACGCTGGATAATCAAACGCTTGAGATACTTGGGATACTGCCAGAATGGAATCAATATTGGTTCAGAATACTTTGGGACAGGCCATCCCTTCGTGAGCTATGGAGACGTCTTTAACAACCGGGAGTTGCCGCGCCATGTTGACGGATTGGTTCGATCTAGTGCGGCAGATAGGGACAGATATTCGGTTAAGACTGGTGATGTATTCTTCACGAGAACTTCTGAGACAATAGAAGAAATCGGTTACTCTTCTGTTTGTTTCAAATCGATATATGATGCCGTTTTTGCAGGTTTTCTTATCCGATTCAGGCCGCATGGAAATTACTTAAACGTTGCCTTTTCCAAATATTATTTTCAAAACATATATCTCAGAGCCTTTTTTGTAAAGGAAATGAACTTGGTTACGAGAGCCTCCCTGAGTCAGGATCTCTTAAAACTAATGCCTGTATTGATCCCGCCGCTAGAAGAGCAAGCTGAAATTGCATCCTTCCTTGATCGAGAGACCAGACGAATTGACTCGTTGATCAAAAAAATTGATAGTTCTATTGACCTGCTCAGAGAGCATCGCATTGCTCTTGTCTCCGCAGCGGTGACTGGCAAAATCGACATTCGCAAGGAGGTTCCCTGATGCGTGTTGATGTCAAACCAGATTTCCTTTTATGGGCTTGTGAACGCTCCCGGCGCAGCATCGATGAATTGGCAGAGCGAAAGTCCTTCAGTAAATTGCCCGACTGGATCAGTGGAGAGGTGCGGCCGACTTTCAAACAGCTCGAAAAATTTGCACAGGCAACCTATACCCCGTTCGGCTACTTTTTTCTTCCGAAGCCTCCCGAAGAATCTGTTCCCATCCCCGACCTTCGCACGGTCGGCAATCAATATATAGGCCGCCCAAGCCCCGACCTGCTGGACACGATACATGCTATGCAACGGCGGCAGGCATGGCTTCATGAGGATCTGATCGAATGTGTGGCCGAGCCGTTGGACTTCGTGGGAAGTGCCCAGACAGCAGACAATTCGCAAGGGGTCGGGCGCGAAATGCGACGGATGGTCGGCCTCGATGATGGCTGGGCCGCTAAAGTCCGAACCTGGCAGGAAGCGGTCAGCGAACTAAGACGTGCTATCGAACAATTGGGGGTGATGGCCGTCATTAATGGAGTTGTAGGGAATAACACGCACCGCAAATTGGATGTTGGGGAGTTTCGAGGTTTCGCCTTAAGTGACAAATACGCCCCCCTTGTATTCGTTAATGGAGCTGACGCGAAATCGGCGCAAATGTTCACGCTAGTACACGAACTGGCTCATGTTTGGCTTGGAGAAAGCGCCTTGACGGATACCGGCCTGATATCGCAGCCCTCGCAAGAGATCGAGTCGTGGTGCGATCGGGTGGCGGCGGA
>CAYXDR010000228.1:0-5628 GCA_964463515.1 uncultured Desulfobacteraceae bacterium
CAGGAAATCGATTATGTTGAAGAGAGGGACCAGAATATGTCCGCATATGAATTCAAATGGAACCCGAAAAAAAAGAGAAGCGGTTTTCCTAAAACGTTTTTGCGGGCGTACCCGAAAGCGAAAACGGACTGGGTTACGCCCGATGATTATGATCAGTTTTTAACGACCCCATGACGCCAAAGGACATCGTTTCATGTCACGAGCTGATTTTACATGAATTCCAACCGGAAAATGCACCGGATAAAGCCGGTGATTTTCGCGTTCGCTGACCAGGTATCATATTTTTTCATTGACCAAGTTACCTGCATGTTAACATATTAAGATAATGAGAGAAATAATATTTTACGAAACTTCATCAGGCCAAAAGCCTATTGAGGAATTCATTGATCAGCTTGCCGCCAAACAGGCACAAAAAGTGGCGTGGGTACTGAAGCTTGTTGAGGATTTGGATCGTGTTCCTACGCAATATTTCAAGAAACTGGTTAACACTGATGAACTTTGGGAGGTTAGAGTCCGCGCAGGATCAAATATTTTTTAAGGCGACAGCCCCGCATGGCCAAGCGAACTTCGATGACCTGGCCCGGGCACAGATGAACATGGCCTTCTGCTGAGCCCTTGATCAGGGTATCCAGATACTGCATCTTTTTATGCTCTGTTTTTGGAAATCAATATCTGCGTTGAGCGGGAAGATACTTCTGAAACAGTGCTTTTTGGGATTCGGTCCGCTCAGGCAGCACATGAGATGCCAGTCTTTTTTCACGGCCAGCTTATTACCCGGCGTAATGCGTCTAAATGATTCATTTTTGGAACAAATCAGCGTGTGTGCCGGTTCGTTCGAAAACAACCCGGTCTGAGTCGATCATATATATCAGAAGCCAATCTGATTCGATATGACATTCACGTCGTCCCTTCCAGTTTCCAACCAGCTTGTGATCTCTGTGAATGGTATCGAGCAATTCTTCCACCACAATGGAGCGGATGACTATTTTCAGTTTCTCAAGGTTTTTCCCCGCTTTTTCATTCGCCTGATGTCACGCTCAAACTGCTTTGTATATGCCGGTGTAAGCATCAGATCCCCAAGTTTTTGAACATATCGTCAGTGTCTCTACAAACGACGATATCACGTCCGGCATCTGTGTCTGAAAACGTCTTGTGAGTGGTTTCATTCGGGATTGCTATGTCAAATGGAAGCCCATTTTTTAATTCCACCTGTTTATAGAACAGGGTAATGGCCTGTGTTGTCGTCAGCCCGAGTTGTTTAAAAATATCTTCCGCTTTTCCTTTTAAATCGGGTTCAATCCGAGCCCTGATCGTAGATGTTTTTGCCATGATTACCCTCCTGTTGAGTTCTTAGAATTGTAGCTCATACGGGGTACACTGTCAACGTGTAAAAAAGGGGTCGTTTTGACTATCCCGGCAAGAACGACTGTTATCCAGCGCTCTCCGCAATGATCCATTTTTTCAAGGGCTGTCTATGTTTTTTGAAAAGCGTTCCATCAAACGTGTGCGAAAGGGGTCAGTACCCGGTCATCTCCAGGTGGGCGGAAAACCAGTCCCATCCCTGGATGTCTTCTCCCAGCACGGTGGTGCTCCATTCCTGGTCGAACCAGGAATGGCCCCGGACCTCGAACCGGTCTTCCCCGATCTGGATGACCCCATGGGTAGAAAGCCGGGGCCGAAGACCTTGAAGCGCCTTGAGATGACGGTCCTCCACCATCAACGGTTCGCGGTGCTGTTCGAGAAAGAACCCAACCTTCGCCCCTGTGGTCGCGTTTCCGAGCAGGAGTGCGTACTCCACGACCTTATCGAGGTCGAAGAACTCGACTGACTCCAGCGACCGCTTTCCGGTTGCCTGTCGCACCTTCTCGGCAAACGTTTCGATGTCAGAATGGACCGGTGAACGGACCGTCAACATATGTCCTGCTTTATCTTCTACTTTCTGCACTGCTGAAAAAAATCCGTCTTTCGTAAAAGCCCACATTACTCGTCCCCTCTCTCGCTAAATAGCAAAAATCACCTCATCAAATGACCGGCCATCCGGCCATGTGGTGTAACCGTTCTCCTTCAGGATTTGTATCATCTTGCTTTTTTTCCCCGAACTGACGTTGATCCTGTCCAATCCATCAAAAAATGAAAAGGTATTTTTGAAGTTGGTTTCGTTGCTGCCGTTTTTGGAGACCGACTTCCAACCATCAACCCCTGTGTACCTGTTTCGCATCACATACGCCTTACTTGACGTTTCGCCGAACAGGTCAGATGCGTATGATGAGGAGAGGAGCCTGACAATCTTGATCAATGATCTCTTTCACTTTTCTGGCGACCTTCAAAAGGTTTCCGGAAGCAACACACTGGTTCCTTTTAATGCGGTGGAGTTTTTTAAAAAGTTCTACTTGGTGGGTTAACGACAGGGGTAAGCTGCCGCCAACATTACGCGACCACCTTACGGTCTACCCACAACCGTGTGCCGAGCAGTGGCCGTCAAAAACCATGTCATCCTTGGCGGTCTGCTTGACCCCATACTTAGGCGTCTCTTATTGATGTGCCAAGAGACGAAGCTCGTAGATTTGCCCATACGTTGCCGCTAAAGGTCGAAAAATATTGAGGCGTGATCATTCGCTCGGGAATCTTTTCCGTAACACCCTTTCGAGACGCCTGGCGACCACCGCCGGATAGGTTTTCGCCTGCTCCATCAGCGCCGCCATATCCACGTCATCCCATTCCAGTTCGTCTTCCGCTGGAAGCCTTTTGTGGAGGTGAAGGGTATCCAGCATGGCCTTTTCGGGTGTTGCCACCTGAAAACCTTCCCTGCTTTCGAATCCTCGAAAAAGGCGGTCCAAAATAGTGGAGAATTCAATGGTAACACCCTGATAGAAGACGGACCGCTGCTTTCCAACCGCCTTGCTGAGCGTGACGGCCGTGCAGACAAGGGGCGTTTGCAGGGTAATCCCGTGAAAATTCATGGCCCATTCGCAACTGACATACGCGGGGGGCCGCAAAAAGCAGGCGACCTCCTCCACGCCCGGAAGACCGAACAGGAACACGTTGGCATAGACGCCTCGACTGATCCGGAGAATGAGTCCGGCAGCAGCCGCCCGGGACAGAAATTGTCCCGTGTGCGGGGCGATTTTTTCCGCATCGGCTTTTCGAAAAAGACGCGGCAGGCGTTTTAGACGTTTATGGGTGGATTTTTCCTGAAACATGACATTCCATGCCGTCCATTTGCTACGCTATGCGAACGCCTCGTGGATTCGGTCCACGGGCAATTTCCTAAGTGGCTCCATCAGACGTTCAAAACCCTCTTGTTGATGGAGGGAAAAAAGATTGGGCTGAATAAAACGAGGCAGATCCGCATCAAGCGCCTCCCTGACGGCGGCCTGGCCCTTGGGTGTTTGAAAAAAGTCAGGGTCTCTTGCCGCAATAAACGGCGCTTCATACATGACCAGTTTCCTTTGAAGCGTCGGCCAATGAACATGGGCCTGAAATTGCGTTGTGATCCACCAGTAGTCAAAAACATCACGCCCTTTAATGAACGCTCTTTCGAACAATGCCCGAATTTTGTCCGACAGAATTTCTTCAACGGTTTCCGCAAGAACGATGCTGCTGCTGTAAGGAAGAAACAGGTGTCCGCCGGTGATGAGACCGGAAACCTGCGGCAGCTCTCGCAATACATGAGGTCCGGATTGGGGACGGCGCCCCGGCTTCAGTTCTTCAAATTCCAATCTGACGGCGATTCGTTCCCGCTGATGCGAAGGGCGATACACAAAGAACCGTTTCAATGCCGACGGACGGCTGCTCTTGTGCTTCTGCTCCAGAGTCCCAGGACCGAACTGCGCGATGCAGCCCGCGCTCAGTTTGCCCTCAATGCGGGATAAAAGACTTTGAATCCTTGAAAGGGGCGGGCAGACCACAAAATCAAGATCCTCTGAGAAACGTCCGCCTCCATAAATCCAGCGCAGCGCCGTGCCTCCCTGAAAAATGACGTCTTCCGATCCCGACTGCGCATAAAGGATATCCAGTAGCAGCAACTGAAAAATTTCAGACTGTCTGACGCGAATTGGGTTATACATGGTTTATTCAAGCCCCGCGGCGGCTGATCCCGTTACATGAAAAGCCGGTGTTAAAAGCACAAACCCCTTTCTTCCCCATGGGGTCTCATTGGAACGATCTGTGAATACTGCGTACCATGCTGTTCTGTTGATGACGATGTTATACAAAAATATTCGGTTTTGTCAACAATAATGCGCAGCGGTACGCTCTTTGGATGGTAATTCTGGGGACACCATACTTAATTATTGACATTTCATGAAGCACTTGTCAGTATTTTCACATGGCACGGATGGCAAGAGCGATAGCACCGGGATTTCCTCACCATGTTACCCAGAGAGGAAACAGACGCCAGCAGACATTTTTCAATGATGAAGATTATCTGGCCTATCTCGAACTGATGGCACACTGGTGCAATAAGCATCGTGTGTGGATTTGGGCCTTTTGTCTCATGCCGAATCATATTCATCTAATTGCGGTACCGGAAACCGAAGATGGACTGAGATTGGCAATTGGCGAAGCCCACAGGCGCTATACGCGACGCATCAACTTTCGTGAAGGATGGCGCGGCCACTTATGGCAAGGCAGATTTTCCTCCTTCATTATGGAAGAACCTTACTTGCTGGCGTGTACCAAATACGTGGAACTGAATCCTGTTCGGGCGGGATTGGTCCAAGAACCTGAAAAATGGAAGTGGAGCAGCGCCGGACCACATATAAAAGGTCAGGATGACATCCTGGTCAAGACCAAACCACTGTTGGAAATAGTGCAATCTTCCTGGAGAGATTTTTTATCCAAAGATGTCAATGAACAGGAAATAGCCGTATTGAAAAAGCACGATCGCACAGGTCGGCCGTTGGGTAAAAATGCGTTTATCGATGAACTGGAATTTTTGTTGGGAAGGCAACTGAAGCCCCAAAAACCTGGTCCAAAAAAAAGAAATAAGTAAAGTGTCCCCAGAACTCGGAACTTCTCGAGGTATCGAAACAGCTCAATCAGGAAGATGCTCACGGGATCATAGGCAAAGCCGATCAAATGATAGCGATGAGCGACGATAGAGCGGATGAAGGAGAAATCAATCAGAGATGTGACCATGCGGGACAACCCACCTCGGATATGGCCGTCCGGGTGGATGGTGATGCGGCGCCGTTCGTAGTTGTAGCGTGACAGCAAAAAACAGTCTGGCTTCGGGAAGGGATTGCAGTGGGTGGTGTTGATGGCAACAGTGATGCGATTGAGTTTTTTGATGACGTTTACGAGGCTGAAGGAAGCGAGATCCCTCACACCGCACACCTCTCTTACAAGTCGAGGATTCCGTGATAGGCCAGGATTCTCTCAACGGTTCTTTTGTGAAGCGAGATGTTGAAAATCTTTTCCACCTGAGCAGTGATGGCGGCCCCCGACAGGCCGAATTTGGCTCTTTGATAGATAACGAAACCTATGATCTCCGGGGTGACCTTGTCCGGCTTGGTCTTCCCTGCGGGCTTATTGACCAATCCGGCGAGCCCTTGGGTTTTGAATGCCTCGAAGGACTGATAGAAGGATTCTCTGGAGTAGCCGAACTCTCTGCAGACTCGAGCGATG
>CAYXDR010000229.1:0-680 GCA_964463515.1 uncultured Desulfobacteraceae bacterium
GCACCGCGTTGCTGGGCAAGAGCTTCAGGATAACCAGAGACAGGGGGCGTTGGTATGACTACAACGGTATACCAGTGATGCCGACTTTTCATCCTGCCTATGTACTCAGGGCCCTGGACCGGCAGAGGGAGCTTAAGCTGCTCGTTTGGGAAGATGTCAAGCAGATAATGAAAAGGCTGGGACTGGAGGAGAAATAATATGTCCGGTCGGGTGCGAATGCGTTTCTGGATAGGGGTCGCGCTTCTGAGCGTTTTTCTCTCGAGTGCGCCGGACTGCGTCGCCGCCGGAGAGGTGGTGGTGATAGAATTTGAAGGCGCCATCAACCCCGGTACTGCGACTTATGTTCAAAGAGGAATCCAACAGGCGGCCGAGCGCGGCGCCGAGGCTGTTGTGATCCAGCTCGACACGCCCGGCGGGCTCGTTTCTTCTATGCGCTCTATTATAAAGGAGATAATGAATTCTCCTGTTCCTGTCGTGGTTTTTGTCGGACCCCAGGGTGCCGGAGCCGCATCTGCAGGCGTGATGGTGACCGTCGCCGCTCATGTGGCAGCCATGGCCCCGGGCACTAATATAGGTGCCGCCCATCCGGTCATGGCGGGGGGCAGGGACATCGGAGAGGCTATGTCTGAAAAGGTCGTTCATGATATGGCGGCCTACGGCAGAGGAATTGCCGAACAAAA
>CAYXDR010000229.1:690-2877 GCA_964463515.1 uncultured Desulfobacteraceae bacterium
TGTCCGATGGCCACGATGACCTTGAAGCACGGGGTGGAACGGGCGATCCGGGAGAGCGTTTCAATCACCTCCGAAGAAGCGGTGTCTTATGACGTAGTGGATTTGATTGCAGATGACATCGACGGGCTGCTCGAAGCCATCAACGGAAAGGTCGTGGAAGTAAAAGGGGCTCGCGTGAAACTGGATACGGCCGGAGCCACTGTGATCCATTACCGACCCGGTTTCCGGGACAGAGTGCTTAAAACCATAAGTGATCCGAACATCGCCTACATCCTGATGATGATAGGCCTTGCGGGCATATATTTCGAGCTTTCCAATCCAGGCGCTGTTTTTCCAGGGGTGATAGGTGGCATATCCCTGATATTGGCTTTTTATTCCTTCCAGACTCTACCGGTGAATTATGCAGGGCTTCTGCTTATAGTGCTGGGAATTATTTTCTTTATCGCCGAGATTATGGTCAGCAGCTTTGGAGTTCTTGCAATAGGTGGATTGATTTCTTTGACGATAGGCTCTATTATGCTTTTTGAAGATGTCGGGGTTTCGCTAAGATTGCTGCTTCCAACCATAATTCTCGTGGCCGGCTTTTTCTTGGTTGTCACCGGGCTTGCGGTGAAAGCTTTCAGGGCCAGGCCCAGTACAGGCTCCGAGGGCCTTGTGGGGGCTGCAGGTACATGTATAGAGAACATTGATCCTGAAGGCCTTATCTCCGTACACGGAGAAACCTGGAGGGCGCGGGCCCCTGAGCCCGTCGAGAGGGGAACTCCGGTGGAGGTCGAGCGGGTTGAGGGGCTGTTGCTGCATGTGCGCCGTGCCGCCGGCGCCGGGGATACGACGGATGATTTGAAAGGGATCGGCTGACCGGGTTTAGACGAGAACGGGAGGAAAACATGTTTTATATTCTTTCTGTAGTTCTGATAATTTTTTTTCTCGCATCAGCCCTCAAAATTTTGAGGGAATATGAGCGAGGTGTCATCTTCAGACTTGGCCGCGTGATCAAGACCAAAGGTCCCGGGCTCATCATATTGATTCCGGTTATTGATAAAATGGTCAAGGTGAGCTTGCGACTTGTGACTATGGACGTGCCTTCCCAGGACGTGATAACGAGGGACAATGTATCCGTCGCCGTGGATGCCGTGGTCTATTTCCGTGTTATGGACCCTACCAAGGCTGTGGTGGAAGTGGAAAACTTCGTGTTTGCAACATCGCAGCTTTCGCAGACCACACTCAGGAGTGTCTGCGGCCAGGCGGAGCTGGATGAATTGCTTTCAGAGCGGGATAAAATCAACGCTCAGCTCCAGAGCATCCTGGATCATCACACCGATCCGTGGGGCATCAAGGTCACGGCCGTGGAGGTGAAGCGGATTGACTTGCCCCAGGAAATGCAGAGGGCTATGGCCAGGCAGGCCGAGGCCGAGCGGGACCGGAGGTCGAAGGTGATAAATGCCGAGGGCGAGTACCAGGCCGCCAACAGGCTGTCTCAGGCTGCGGGCATTATCCAGAAGTACCCGGAAGCGCTTCAGCTCCGTTATCTTCAAACGGTTCGGGAAATAGCCGCGGAAAACAATTCCACCACGCTTTTCCCTATTCCGATCGACATGTTCAAGATCTTTTTTGAGCGGATTCAGGCCGGTCCCAATAAGGATGAATAATTTCCCGCACACTCAATGCGGGGATAAAACGGAGACGAGGAGATTTATTAAATGACAGAAGAATTAAATGAAAATGTGAGTGGCGGAGAAGAAAAGAAACCTGAAACGAGCAAGGCCGAAGAGATGCTCCGGTCCCTGGATAAGCCTCTCGAACGTATGACGGTTAAGGATTTAAGGGAGATCGGCAAGGAGATTCCCGGTGTCCAGGGCGTCCATGCAATGAAGAAGGAAGATGTCATTTCTCTTCTCTATGAATATATGGAAGCCGTGGGTATCCCATTCGAGCGGCCTGATGTCTCGGTGAAGTCAAAGGCACCGAAAGTCAATCTCAGCAAGCAGGAATTGAAAAACAAGGCAGCTGCTTTGAGGGCTGAAAAGGCTTCCCTGCGCAGTGAGGGAAAAACCCAAAAAGTCCGCGTTCTGCGGCGTAGGATAAACAGGCTGAAGAAGATGACCAGGCGCGCTGTCGCCTGATTTCTTAGATTTCTGGATTTACAGGCTCCGGTTACCCCTTACCCCGGGCCTGTTTTTTTTCACA
>CAYXDR010000229.1:2887-5602 GCA_964463515.1 uncultured Desulfobacteraceae bacterium
AGACCTGCCAGGTTATCTGAAACCGAGGGGCAGATGAAGAGCAGCAGCACCGAAGGCCCGGCGGGCCGGGTTGCGGCGGTAATTCCGGCCGCTGGCGCGGGTGTACGCATGGGAGGCGGCACCCCCAAGCAGTTTATGGAGATAGACGGCAGGCCCCTGCTCGCGCTGACGCTGGAGGCTTTTGAACTGTGCAGTGCAGTGGATGCCGTCTTTCTTGTGGTCCCTGCCAGAGAGGTCGATTCCTGCCGCTGCAGCATCGTTGAGCATTTCGGTTTCAGAAAGGTTTCCAGGGTCGTGGCCGGCGGGGAGACGAGGATGGATTCCGTACGACGGGGGTTGACCGCAGCAGGAGACGGATTTGAACTGGTGGTTGTCCATGACGGGGCAAGGCCCTTGGTCACCGCTTCGTTGATAGAGCGGGTCGTTGAAGCGGCACGAGCCTCCGGCGCCGCCGTCGCGGGAATTCCTGCCAGGGACACGGTGAAGGAAGTAGTCGACAAGGTTGTGACAAGGACCTATGATCGTGAAAAAGTATGGCTTGCTCAGACTCCGCAGGCTTTTCGCTGTTCGGTTCTTCTTGATGCCCACAACCGGGCCGCGTCTTCTGATTCAGGGCAAGCCACCGACGATGCATCTCTGGTGGAATGGGCAGGATACATGGTCGTCATGGTGCAGGGGGACGAGAACAACATCAAGGTAACAACACCCCAGGATATGGCGGTAGTGAAATTCTTGAAAAGTCAGACACGGGATCCGAGGCTGTAATGCGGTTGAATAGGCTGCGTATCGGTACAAGAAGAAGCTCTTTGGCTATGGCCCAAAGCATATGGGTGAAGGAAAGAATCGAAGGGCATCATAGGGGTGTCGAAGTGGAGCTTGTGCCGATTTCAACCAGAGGGGACAGGATCCTGGACCGGCCCTTGAGCCAGATAGGCGGAAAAGGCCTTTTCGTAAAGGAAATTGAAGAGTCGCTGCTTCGCTGCGACATAGACCTCGCAGTCCACAGCATGAAGGACATGCCCGCGGACCTGCCGGAAGGCCTCACATTGGGTGTGTTTCCGAAGAGGGAATCCCCTCTGGATGTCATTGTTTCATCATACGGGGGTAAGCTCCTTGAATTGCCTGAAGGCTGCAGGGTGGGGACCGGCAGCCTGCGAAGATGCGCTCAGATTCGTAGCCTGAGGCCCGACATCAATATTTTGGCCATACGCGGGAACGTGGACACGAGGCTTCGCAAATTGGAGGAAGGACTGTTCGATGCGATAGTCCTGGCAGAAGCGGGCCTGCGGCGTTTGGGCATGGAAACCCGGGCGAGCGGTGTTTTGCCTCCTTTGCAGGTACTGCCGGCTGTGGGGCAGGGCGCCTTGGGGCTTGAAATGCGGGTGGATGACTCCCGTACTCTTGATATGCTTGCTTTTCTGCACGATGAACCGACGATGACAGCTGTCGTGGCGGAACGGGCTTTTCTGAAAGAGTTGAACGGCGGCTGCCAGGTGCCGATCGGCGGACTTGCCGTGGTGGAAGGGGGCAATGTCTCTTTCAGCGGCATGGTGGGTGAGGTTGATGGATCGAGAATAATCCGGAATACCATGGACGGAAGGAGTGAAGAAGCCGATTCCGTGGGGAAAACATTGGCTCGAAATCTTCTGGCTGCGGGTGCGGGAGAAATTCTTGACAGGGTGTACAGCCAGGGTTCAGTTTGAATGGCAGTAAAGACCGCATAATGATGGAGACTATACGGAGGGGAGCATGGTCGAAATTGAAGCACTACATCCGCCGGGCAGGGTTTTTTTGGTGGGCGCAGGGCCCGGCGACCCAGGCCTGATCACAGTAAAAGGCAAGGAGTGTATCGCGGCCGCCGATGTTATCATTTATGACTACCTGGCAAATCCGGCCATGCTCGACTGGGCTGCTGAAGGGGCGGAATTGATTTATGTCGGAAAAAAGGGGGGAAGCCATACAATGGTACAGTCCGACATCAATTCATTGATTACTTCCAAGGCCCGTGCAGGAAAGACAGTGGTTCGCCTTAAGGGCGGTGATCCTTTTATTTTCGGCAGAGGCGGGGAAGAGGCTGAAGTGCTGGCTGCGGAAAGAATAGCCTTCGAGGTGGTACCGGGGATAACTTCCGCCATCGCTGTACCAGCCTATGCGGGAATTCCACTCACTCACCGGGATTATACATCAACTCTGGCTTTTGTCACCGGGCACGAAGATCCCGGGAAACCATGTTCCTCCATTGATTGGGGCAGGCTTGCAACCGGGGTCGGTACCCTTGTGTTTTTGATGGGGATGGGTAATCTCGGAAAAATCGCATCAAGCTTGATTTCTGGAGGGAGACCGCCCCACACCCCTGTGGCTGTTATCAGGCAGGGTACCACATCCATGCAGGATACAGTGGTTGGGAATCTTGGCAATATTGCCAAGTTGACCGAAGACAAAGGCATGAAACCGCCGGCGATTATTGTTGTGGGAGAAGTCGTTCGGCTGCGGGAAACCCTGGACTGGTTCGAAAAGCGTCCGCTCTTCGGCCGACGTATAATTGTAACGAGAGCCCGGGCCCAGGCCAGCGGTTTTTTGTCTATGCTCGAGCATTTGGGTGCGGAATGTATAGAGTTTCCGACGATACAGGTGGTACCTCCTGTCAGCTGGGATGCCGCTGATGAGGCGATTCGTTCGCTTCCCAGCTTTGACTGGTTGATTTTCACGTCTGCC
>CAYXDR010000230.1:0-5588 GCA_964463515.1 uncultured Desulfobacteraceae bacterium
CTGAAATCTTTGTGTTTGCCTTAAAAAGCCACCCAAGCAACGGCACTTTTCTCAGGAACGGAATCCCAGATACCGAATCCTGTTTGTCTTCTGTATAAATACCGCCGATTACGATGGTTTCTCCGCTCTTGACCATCAATGTAGTATCGATTTCTTTCTTGGTTTTGCCGGATCCATCCTCGTAGGGCTTATCATCGGTCACCTGCAATTTCATGGTCACGAAATCGTTGAAACTGACGGTCGGAGTCACCGTTAATGAAAGGGTGGCCTCAAAAGTCTCTGTCTTAATTTGATCGGCAGTGACGATTTCCCGGTAAATTTCATCTCCGCGGCTGATGACGGCTTCTTCCCCGTTGCTGGCGATCACCCTGGGAGCCGATATGATAGTAGCCTTGTTTTCGCTCTCGGCCAGGGCCAGAGATGCATCCAGGGTTGCGAGGCCTCTGGATGTTATGCGCGCGATTGAAAATCCTATGTTTCCCGCCCAGCCTTGAGGGGCGTTTGTGGCAAACGAACCGGCGAAAGGCGTCCTGTCCCGGTAGCGTTCATAGGTACCCTCCCATTCGACTCCCAGATCCCGGGTGAAACCCGTGGTTGCGTCTACGATCCTGGCCTCTATCATGATCTGCTTGACCGCGGTGTCGAAACGTTCGATGATCTTCTCAGCCTCAGCCAAGGTGGAACCCGTATCCCTCATAATAAGGGTATTGGTTCTTTCATCCACGGTCACAGTACCGCGATCCTTCGTCTTTATTTCGTCAAGGTGCTTTTTCACCTCGCCTGCATTTGAGAAATCCAAAGGAAAATAGCGGGTTTCAAGCGGCTCCAGCTCTTTCATCTCCTGGGTTTCAGCAAGTTTTCTCTTCCGCTCCTCTTCTTCGGCCTTCCGCTCGGCGGCCTTGATGGATTCCATCTTGTCCCTGGTGGTGATCCATATGACATTTCCCCGCACCTCCTTGGCGAGGCCGTTATTGTCCAGGACCAGGTCGAGCGCCTGGTCCCAGGGGACTTTTCTGAGCCTCATGGAAACCGTACCGGTGACCTCCGGGCCCCATATTATATTCAAGTTGCTCACCTCGCCGATCAACCGCAGGATGTTGGTAACATCGGCATCGACGAACTCCATGGTCATGGGTGTGCCCGTGTATTTCTTTTCCGCTTCCGGTGAAACCGATGTATTTATTTCAACGCCGTTGACGGCGGCTTCTGCGCCGTTGTGCTGCTTTAGAGCCGGAGAGCTCTGCTGCGGGCCTTTTCCTGAAGACACAGTTTGGGGCGTCGGCTCAACTTCGACCTTCGGCGGCTGAACCGAGGTATCATAGAAATCCAAACGGATTTCATCCTTTTCCTGAACGGCATGGTAGGGAACCATTTCTTTCAAGTTCAACAGGATCTCGACCCGGGAACCGTCCGGAACAAACTTGGCTTCCGCCTTTTCTATAACACCTTCGAAATAGCGTGAATCGACCTCCCGTTTCAAGAGATCCGGTATCATGCATTTTTCGAGGACAAGCATCACAGCCTTTTCGCCCGCCCGGCGCAGGGAATAAACGGCTTCATCTGAAGTTGTAACAATAAACCGGGACTTACCCCCTTCCAGCATCGTGAAATCCACGCCTCGAACCAAATTTAAGGGTTCGCTTTTCGAAGGAAAAAACAACCTGGGTTCCGCCGGCTGCACACCCTGCCCGGCCGATTCCTCCTGCCGCGGGGCCTCAAGCTCTGCAGGCGGCTCTGCCTCGGTGCTGTGAGGGAACAGATTAAGAACAATGACATCCCCGTTTTCCACGATTCCGTAATCCGGCTCTCCCTCCAGATATAACGTTATCCTGGTTGTAGGAATCTGCTCTCCCACCGATTCGGTGGTGATACGATCCACAGGCGCTTGGCCGACATCCAAGGCCCCGGGCAGCTCCGGCCCCGGCTCACCCAGGACGTCTACGATTATTCTGGAAGGATCCAGAAGCTTGAAAGCGGAATAGGGCGTGGAAGAGCTGCACTCGATTTCAACTCTATTTATCTCATCATCTGTGGTGTAGGTTATTTCCTCTACCAAGGCAGATGAAGGTGTTTCAGAAACCGGGCCTCCCGCCTGGCCGTTGACACAACCGCTAATGGCCATGACGGCCGCACAAAACCCCACGCCAAGGCGCAGCCAGGGCATGTTCCTGTTTCCTCGCATCATACTGATTCTCCAGTGGCCGTTAATCGATATCGATATAGCACCATTTTCACTGTACCAGGCGTTTCACAGTCTCCCGCACTACGGATTGGCCTTCGGCATTTTTGTGGGCGCTCCGGATTACAACTTCCCCGGGGCGGATCTCATGAACCTTGCCGCCGTCTATTCCAACCGGGGTCCCGTTCTTTACAACGTAACCGATGCCCTTGGCATCCCGAAGCATCGCCCACCTGTCTTCAGGCGAAACGATAACCGCTATGAGTTCAAGCTGGGAAAGGTCCACGGTCTCGAGGTATGTCTTGGGTTTCCTTTCCGGCTCACCCCTAGGGGTTTCCTGCTCGAGTATGAATGATTTAAAAGGATCCTTCAGGTTAACCGCGCTGAATTTTCTGTGAACCACACCGTTAACCGCATTGTCTACCTCGACATCCCCAGCGGATTCAGCCTTCTTTCCGGTCTCAGGTTCGGTCGCGGAAAGGGTGGGAACCGCTGGTGCCAGGGCAGGAAACAAGAGGAAAAAAACCGCGATTTGAGTAAGTTTACTTTTTGCCTTTTGCACCATTACCCTTTTCCTCAGCTGAATCCTCTTTCTTGAACCGGTAAGTAACCGCGGTGCAGTTCGTTTTGAGCGTTGTGGAAAGATCCTGTTCAGGGCGCATCGAAACATTCACTATATTTACAATCCTTTCCATCCCGCCAACCTTGTCAAAAAAAGTAGCAACGTCCAAAAATCCGCCATCAACTTCTATGGACACGGGTATCTCGATATAAAAATCCTTTGGCACTTCATTCTCGGGTTTGAACAGATGAAACACCAGGTTCGAATCGTTACCCATCTGCGTTATGGTCCTCAACAAACTGGGGATCTCGCGCTCGTTGGGGAGTAGTTTCAGTGCCTCCTGAAAATCCGCTTCCACCTGGGCCATTTCCGCCTTTAATTTTTCCAGGTTTCTGGCCCTGCTTTTGGCCAGGAGGAGTTGTCTTTCAAGGTTCTCGATCTTATCTTCCAACCGGGCTATTTCATTGCTCTTGGGTAGATATATAAAATAAGCGAATAAACCACCCAGGAGCAACACCGTAAGGACAAAAAAAATGATCCTGACCCGGAGTCTGAGTTTCTCAATCTTTTCGATAAATGGATTAAGATTCAGTTTCAGTTTCATCGGTTTCTATCGCCTTGCCCTCTTGGGCTTTTTACCTTTCTGGTCATCCTCCGGTTCCGGTTCCTTGAAAGAATATGTCTTGCAGGAAAGATCGAAATCAGTGACATTCAACCTGTATTGTTCAATATGCCTCATTTTAGTGTTAACCAAATCAACCGACAAAATATGATCCGCCTTCTCCAATTGGGTCATGAAGAGGGCAACCGTGTCATTGTCCATGGCGGATCCCTCAATCCTGAGAATCCCTTCGTTTTCGGTGATGATCCTGAGCCAGAGCCTGTCGTTGGGCACGGCCCTGGCCACTTCCTCCAGCATGAGGACCGGGCCTGTCTTGGCCTTCTCAAGCTTGTGTATCACATCGAGCTTCGCCCTGAGTTCATCTATCTTTGCCTGTATTTCTTTAAGTTGTTTATTCGTCTCAGCGTATTTGGCCAATTCAGCTGTGAGGGTTTTCTCCTTGGAATTCAGCTCGGCCAGCCTGCTGTTCAGGCTCATGAAAAGATAGGTCATCGCCAGCAACAGCAAAACGATTGAAAGGGCGTAAATGCTCAGCTGCTTTCTGACATTTTCTTTCTTTCTTGCCGCTCTGAATGGAAGAAGGTTGATTCGTATCATTTGTCGCCGATGCTTCTCAACGCCAGGCCCACGGCAACAGCCGCCTGCGGTGCGATGTAGTTCAAATATTCACTGTCGACCATTTTTTCATTAACCTTCAAATTCCTGAAGGGGTTCAACTGCTCCACCGCCACCTCCGTCTCGAGTTGCAGATAACGTTGAAAGCCTGGTATACGGCATGATCCGCCGCTCACGATCAACTTGGAAATCGTCTCGTCGGGGTAAGTATTGGTCACGAAATCGAGTGCGCGTTTTATCTCCTGAACCCACTCGGAAACCGTTGCAACAAATATTTCCTCGAGCACGGGCATGTCCTTTTCCGAAACCCCTCCCCCGAGTTTGAGTTTTTCTGCTTCCTCATATGGGATTTCCAACCTGGACATGATCGCTTCGGTGATCTGAGACCCGCCGAAACCAGAATCCCTGGTAAACAGGGAGACCCCATTGTGCACTACATTTATTCCAAGCTCTTCGGCTCCCACATTTATCAGCGCGCAGGCACCGCCCTCGGTCTCTTCCTCCGAAAGACTCATTTCATAAGCGTTCTGGAGCGCGAAAGAGTCCACATCCAACACCCCCGGGTTAAGACCAGCATCCTGGAGAAGGCTCACATAATCATTGACTATATCCTTTTTCGCGGCAACCAGCATTATATCGAGGTGATCGGATTGTTCAGGCTCTTCGCTATTTTCATCTCCTGCCTTCGTATCGGCCGACGGTACTAAAACATCGTAGTCGAGATTCACCTCATTGATATCGAAAGGGATATACTGCTCTGCCTCGTTATGAATAGTGGTTTCCAGATCCTGGTCGTCCCTTTTGGGAACCGTGATTTTCTTGACAATAACCGAATAGCCGGAAACAGAGGCCGCGACATTTTTCTGCTTTACCTTCAGATTAGCGAAAAGGCTTTTGATCCCTGAAGCTACGATTTCCGGCTCCTTTATCGAACCTTCCACAACAGCGTCAGGAGGCAATCCTATCATACCGACATTTTTAAGCACCATTCCCTTCTTGGTTTGTTCTATTTCCACCAATTTTATGGAATGAGAACCGATGTCGAGGCCTATCAGTAGGCTTTTCCTCGCTTTTGCCATATGCAGAGCTCTAATCTTCAGGAAAAATGTCGTTTTTATCGGAGAGATCCCGCCCCAGAGCCAGGATTATTTTTCTCATGGTTTCCATCCGGCAGTTTTTGCCCCTTTCGACCCTGTCTATGGTCAAAGGTGACACGCCGGCTTTTCTTGCAAGTTCCGCCTTGCTCATCAGGGCTCTTTCCCTGATTTCCTTGACTGCGTTCCGGCTCACTTTACCCCTCCGGCTGACAAATTATAAGAACTTTATAACGGACCCATTATCAACGGGTCTAAACTACAGGCTGGCAGGCCGCCCGCAGACCGGCGGAACCCGATAGGTTTGTCCGAATCTACAATGCGACAGACCAAATAGAACCACGGAGGCATATACTTGTCAATATTTTTTTTATAATTTATATAATTTGATATAAATTATAATTGATGAGTTCGTAAAAAGTCCAAATAACCATGTCCCTAGGGGTCGAGGTCGCTATCGAGATCGGTATCGGACGTTGATCGGCAGCCTTTTCGACCCCGATACCGATTCCGACC
>CAYXDR010000231.1:0-5558 GCA_964463515.1 uncultured Desulfobacteraceae bacterium
ATTCCGACCCCGACGCCGATAAGCCGGGGATGGTACTTTTTACGAGCCCGTCAAAGATGGATCTCAAACAAACAAATCAGCCAGTTCGCTGAAATCCCTTACAACCACGTCGGGACCGACCGGCGCTTCTTCCACCGGCGTATTATAGCGGTTCACATATACCGCGCGATAGCCCCCCAACCGTGCACCGACTACATCGAATGAATTAGAGGAAACCATGCAACATTGTCCCGGTTCAAGGTCCAGTTCAACCGCCGCGCTTCGGTAAACTGCGGGATGCGGCTTAAATCTCCCGACTTTGGCCACAGAAAAAATATGATCGAAATTCCATTTTATGCGGTTCTCAACCAGATGTTCGAGAAAACCGGGATCTCCGTTGGACAAAGCCACAAGGCGGATTTTCCCGCTGAGCCTGGCCAGTGCCCCCGATACATCCGGAAAGGGGTTGAGCTTCTGCCATGCACCCATCAAATCATCAACTTCAGCATCCCGGGTTTCGATGCCCGAAACCCTCAGAACATAGACCAACGCTCTTCGAGATGTTCCCAAATAACCGGCATGCGGAAGCATGAACAGGCTGTCCTGATATTGTTCAATACGCTGCCGGCCGCGCCACCGCCCCCAGAATTCCTCCGTCGTCAATTCCGACCCTTTTTGCTTGAGAAAATTTTCGATGTACGGGGCAAGACTTCCTCCCAAATCAAGAACGGTACCGAAAAGGTCAAATGTCAACGCCTTGATGTCATGATTGGATATTTCCATTTTAAGACTCCTTTCGGTTTGCAGCAGTGCAGATGGATGACAGGACACGGATCAGGTTTATTAGCATTTTTCATTTGAGGTTTTCAACATCATTGTTTCGAACAGTAATTGCTGAAGTCGATTTCCCCGAATTTATGTGCATAAATAATGCGTAAACTACAAGTACAAGCCGGCGCCTGCTCCTGATTTCACCCCGGATAAAATGCACGACGACAGATTTGCAGGTATACCTGTTTTTTATTGTTTTCAGACAGCGATGAAGTATAATGAATACTTAAATTTTTGTTTTTTGTCTCCATATTTTTACTTTCATTTCCAACTGGTTTTTTGTTGATGAAAAAATTTCTGCTTCTCATCGTCCTGCTGGCCGGTGCCGCGCTGCTGGGCTGGAAAATATATGAAAGGGCGGGTGCATCCGCGCCTGTCTCGCAATCGGACCGAAAGAGTGCTCCAGTAGCTATCGAGACCGCGGAAGTGGTGAAATCGGAGATAAGAGACATCGGATCATACACCGGTTCGTTGTATCCGGTAACTGAATTCACTCTTGCCCCCAAAATCTCGGGACGCCTGGAAAAAATTCCGGTTTATATAGGAGATGTCGTCAAACCAGGTCAACTGGTGGCTGCCCTGGAAGACGAAGAATACAGGCAGCAACTCAAGCAGGCGCAGGCTGAGTTCGCAGTCGCCGAGGCCGAACTGCAGGAAAGGAAAGACAACCTGGATAACGCCCGGAGGGAATATCAACGAACCGTTGCCCTTCACGAAAAAAAAATCGCGTCGGCCTCACAGCTGGACGCGGCCGACGCGGAACTCAAAACTCAGAATGCGAAAGTAAAAGTCGCCGAGGCCAAGGTGCTCCAAAGAAAAGCCGCCTTAAACGCGGCAAAAATCAGGTTGTCCTATGCCCGTATTCATGTTCCTGAAAAAAACAGCAGCGAACACAGGGTTGTCGGGGAACGTTTCGTTGACGAGGGGGCACTGCTTTCACCCAACACGCCTATCGTATCAATCCTCGACATTGGTAAACTCATCGCAGTGATTCATGTTATAGAACGGGATTACGCCAGGATGAAATCCGGACTCGAGGCCGTGATTACAACAGATGCCTTTCCCGGCCGAACTTTCACCGGCAAGTTGCTCAGGGTCGCCCCCTTGCTCAAGGAAAAATCACGCCAGGCCAGGGTTGAAATCGAAATTCCCAACGACCGGTTGCTGCTGAAACCAGGAATGTTTGTCAAAGCTCAGATTGAATTTCAAAGGCACGAGAATGCCACGGTCATTCCTGTCTCGTCGCTAGTCAAAAGAAACGACCGGCAAGGGGTTTTTCTCATCAATGCAGATGGAAACAGGGCAAGATTCGTTCCGGTACAGATAGGCATTGTCAACGGCCCGATCGCGGAAGTGCTCCAGCCGCAAATCGAAGGCCGGGTTGTTACACTGGGCCATCACCTGCTCCAAGACGGCGGTACTGTAATGTTGCCCAAAAATGAAACCGCCGGTGACTTCACCGGGCAAGAATTGAAGCAATCCGGGAGAAGTTGAAATGCCGGAGGCCCGCAGCCTGCCATGAACGTTTCGCGTTTTTCCATCCAGCGCCCCGTACTCACCGTGATGGCCTGCCTGATATTGATCATCCTGGGTGGTGTTTCCCTTTCCCGGCTGTCAATAGACCTCATGCCGGACATCACATACCCAACACTGAGTATCTCCACCAATTATGAGAATGCAAGTCCTGAAGAAATCGAGGAGCTGATAACCAGGCCGGTCGAGGAAGCCATGAGTGCGGTTCCCGGCGTCGAGGAAATAACATCAATTTCGGCCGAGGGTCAGAGCAGGGTGAGGGTGACCTTTACCTGGGGAACCGATCTCGATGCCGCGGCAAATGACGTACGCGACAGGCTTGACCGGGTGATAGCCCGACTACCCGAGGATGCCGAGCGTCCCTGGCTGCGCAAATTCGATCTGGCTTCCTTTCCTATTCTGATCGCCGGGGTTTCGAGCGAACTAAACCTTTTACAAGTCAGGGATTTAATCGACAATCAGGTCAAACACCGGATCGAAAGAGTGCCTGGTGTTGCCTCCCTCGATGTCCGCGGAGGACTCGAACGGGAAATCCATGTGGATCTCGAACCTGAAAAAGTAAAAGCACTGAGTCTACCCATAAATCAGATATTGTCGCGGATAAAGGATGAAAACATCACCCTTCCGGCCGGCACCATCGAGGAAGGCGCGCTCGACATCACGGTACGCACTCCCGGCATTTACACTAACCTGGATGAACTGCGCCAAACGGTGTTGGCCGTTCATGAAGGTGTACCCATAAGACTGGAAAATATAGCCGCTGTTGAGGATTCATGGAAAAAAGCAACCCGCGCGGTCAGGGTAAACGCCAAGCCGGGCATACGCTTTGCGGTGAACAAGCAGTCCGGCAAAAACACCGTGGAGGTGGCAGAAGGGGTTCTAAAAGAAATACAACGGATTAATGAAGACATTCCCCAAATCCACATAACTCCAATAATCGATACTTCGGACTACATAAAACGATCCATCACCAATCTGGGCACTACAGTGCTTTACGGAGGGGCGCTCGCGATATTCGTTCTTGTGTTCTTCCTTCGAAGCATAGCCAGTACCGCTATCATCGCCACTACAATACCCATTTCGGTTATAGCCACCTTCGCATTGATGTATTTCAACGGGTTTACATTGAACCTGATGACCCTGGGAGGTCTTGCTCTCGGAACAGGAATGCTGGTTGATAATGCAGTGGTCGTGCTCGAAAACATCTACCGGCTCCAGGAATCCGGGAAAGACTCAAAAACTGCGGCGTTTGAAGGCAGCAGGGAGGTAATCGGCGCTGTTATTGCGAGCACCCTCACGACGCTGGTGGTTTTCCTGCCGCTTATTTTCGTACGCGGTATGTCCGGCGTCATGTTCAAACAGCTTGCCTACGTCGTTGGTTTCTCGCTCGCCTGTTCGCTTTCCATTGCACTCACCCTGGTTCCGATGCTAGCATCCAAGATGCGGAACCGCAATAATTCCAGGGCTAAGAATACCGAAGGAAAATCAAAAAACTTTTTTTCATATCTGGAAAGCGACTACATCGCTGTTCTCCGTTTCGCATTGCGCCGCAGGGCTCTCACCGTGGCCCTTGCCATGCTGACCCTGGGTGGGACTCTTTTGCTCGTCCCGCTGGTTGGAGTTGAATTGATGCCCTCCGCCGATGAAAGCGAAGTGAGGGTATATGCCGAAATGGCCATGGGAACAAGGCTTGGGCTCCTCGAAGAGGCTTTCGGCGAAATCGAAGAAATTATCGCCCGCGAGGTCCCGGAAATCGATAACACGGTGTCTTTCCTCGGCGGATCCACATGGAGGGGCAGAGGATCGAATGCAGGAGAGATGAGAATAGCTCTCAAACCTGTAAACGAGCGAACCCGTTCAAGCGAACAGATAGCCGCAGACCTTCGTCAAAAGCTAAAATTCATCCCCGGCGTCACAGTCCGCACCAGGGCGGGACAGGGGCTTTTCATCCTCAGGATGGCGAGCGGGGGAGAGGAAAAGGTACAGGTTGAAATCCGTGGGCACGATCTTGAAACTGCCGGAGAACTGGCCCGTAGGGTCATGGAAATAGTCCAGGCGGTGCCAGGTGTAACCGACGCGGACATCAGCATGGAAACGGGCACCCCGGAAGCTCTCGTTCTTGTCGACAGGCAGAAAGCCGCCGACATGCAATTGACAGTGTCTAAAATCGCCAACACCCTTCAAACGGTGCTTTCGGGAACGATTGCCGGTGAATATCGAGAAGGGGGAAACGAATACGATATCCGTGTAAAGCTTAAAGATGCAGAAAAGCGTGAGATGCAAGACATCCTCGATCTTCCGGTCACAAACGCCGAGGGGGAGCAGGTGGTTCTCAGAAACGCGGTTAATGTTCGGCCGCACCGCGGGCCGGTGTTCATCGAACGTAAAGATCAGGAACGGGTTGTGTACATAACGGCCAATATCAGCGGCAGGGATATGGGATCCGTACTGTCGGACGTTTTGGACGGCATCAAAAAATTGCCTGTTCCAAAGGATTTCGGAATAACGCTCGGAGGAGATTACGAAGAGCAGCAGGAAGCCTTCCGTGAACTCCTGACGAGCTTTGTACTGGCATTGATACTGGTATACATGGTAATGGCATCCCTGTATGAATCCCTGAGGTACCCGTTTGTGGTAATGTTCTCTGTGCCGCTCGCGGCCATCGGAGTGATCCTGATGCTGCTTCTCACAAACACCACTTTCAATATTCAGTCCTATATCGGCTGCATAATGCTCGGCGGAATCGTCGTGAACAACGCGATCCTGCTGGTGGATCATATTAATCTTCTCCGCCGCAGGGACGGCTTCTCCATCTCAGCGGCGATCCAGGAGGCAGGCAGGCGCCGGCTGCGCCCGATCTTGACCACCGCGACGACCACTATGCTCGCCATGACCCCACTAGCCCTGGGACTAGGCGAAGGAGGTGAGGCTCAGGCTCCTATGGCTCGTGCGATCATTGGGGGACTTATGAGCGCGACCCTTATAACGCTTGTGGTGGTCCCTGCGGTCTATGCAATGTTCGAACGAAAAAAGCTGAAAGAGGAAAAACAGGCGGCCGAATGATGAAAAAAAATCGATTCTTCTGGCCAACGTTTGCGGTTATGCTGTTCACAGCCTCTTCCTGTATCGGGCCGGCCCAAAACCCTTCCCACAGCTTTATGGAGCCCCGGCATCATCCTTTAGCCTCGAATGAGATTCGCACAGGATACAGGGAG
>CAYXDR010000232.1:0-3827 GCA_964463515.1 uncultured Desulfobacteraceae bacterium
AGCGACCCCGACCCCGAAGGACATCGTTATTTTGACTTTTTACGAGGCCATCAAGTATTCCTGGCTAAAATTTCCCGGGTGATTCTGCTGATCCGGTCCGGATCATCCACCTTGCGCCCATCGAAATCGCACACATAGAAGATATCGGCGATCTGGTCCGCATGGGTGGCGATTTTCGCCAGACGAATGTCCAAGTTCAAGCCGAAAAGCGTGTGCGCCAAATCATAGAGGATTCCCGGTTCATTGTCTGCGAACACTTCTATAATGGTGAAAAAATCAGACTGCCGGTTGTCTACTCGCACCCGAGGTGGCCTTGAAGGCAGTTTCCGAAGCGAGGCAAGTAAGCCTGAGCGCTTTTCGGCTATTTGCCTGGCAAGCGGCAGTCTCCCCTCCATGGTTGCTTCAAGATCCTTTTTCACCTTCCCCCACAACTCGTCCATATCCCGTGTGTCGATAAGCCAGCTGACCCGGAAGATATCCAGCGCAGCGCCGTCGCCCCAGGTGTGGGCGGAGGCCGAAAGCACATCAAAGTCATTGAGGGCCAGGACGCCTGCAAGGTCTGCAAATAGCCCGGCCCTGTCATCTGCGGCGAACACCAGCTTCCATGTACCTGACACAGACTCTCTGGACGCATCCATGAGGACTTTGCTTCCGGGGCCTCCAACCGAACGAAGGCGCCGATGGATCTTCAGATGGTGGCATATATCGCCGGCCTTGACCGAAACCAGATAGCGGGGAGGCATAAGTTCGAAGGCCTTCTCCAAGTCTTCATGTCCAAAATCAGGCCCCAGCCTTTTTTCGACTTCAGCCCTTTTCTGTTCGATGGCATGCTCTGCATTCCGGCCGACAAGCTCCCCCCTCTCAAGGATGTGAAGCAGTTTGAAAAAAAGTTCCTCCACGAGTGCCGCTTTCCAGGGATTCCAGGCCCTAGCGCCGGTGGCGGCCGAATCAGCCCATGTCAGGAGATAAAGCATTTTAAGGCGGCTCGTGCTTCCCACCAGATGTGCGCACCGAACAACAATCTTTTCATCCCCGAGATCCCGGCGCGTAGCTGTTTCGGCCAAAAGGAGGTGCTGCCGCACCAGGAAAAGAATATCGGCTGAATCCTTTTGGCTGCAACAGAAGCGGCCCAGCACCCTGTGCACGATATCCACGCCCAGCACCGCATGGTTTGGCCCCACTTTGCCCAGGTCGTGAAAAAGCGCAGCCAGAAGCAAAGGCAGCCTATTGTCCACTTCCGAATAAATCGTAAGCATGAGAAAATTATCGGCTTGCGCCGGTGATTTCAACATGCGCAGAGTTTCTATCGAGTGCCGGCCCACCGGAAACACATGATACGCATCGAACTGAACCCTGTACTGTACTTTACCGAATTCCGGGATAAACGAGGCGAGCAGTCCGGTTTCCATCATCTCTTCGAGAGCATTGAAGGCATATGGATGCATCAATATTTCCAGGAACTTTTGAACAGCTTCAGGTTTCCTTCGGAATCCTTCATCCACAATGTCAAGGAATTCCCTTATCAGCCGACGCGCATCAACAGAAAGAGGCCTGCCGGATTTGGCCGAGTACACAAAAATATCCAGCAAAAGCACGGATCGACGGGGGATACCGGCAGCCGAAATAAAATGAAGACACCCGCTTTCAACCCCAATGCCGGCTGGTGGCATGTGCCTGGTTTTTTGTTCCCCTGCCCCAGCGCCCAATTTTAAACCGGAGAGTTCAAAGGAGCGATGAACGGCTCTCACAGATGCCATCACGGCATGTAATTCACCCAGAAAACCTTCCACCGCGTTAATCCCCTCTCGGTCCCCGTAGCCCATGATCGAGGCGAGCTTCACCTGGTCATCGAAATGAAGCCTGTCTTTTTTGCGTCCGGAAAGGCGGTGGAGGTAATTTCTCACCTTCAGCAGAAATTCGACACTTTGTTTCAGTTCGCAGTATTCCCGTTCTGAAAGAATGCCTGAAAACTCGAGATCCCTGGGACTGCGAACAGGAAACAATGCACGCGAACACCACAAAACCGCATGATAATCCCTCAGTCCTCCAGGGCCGGTTTTCAAATCAGGCTCCATTAAACTATCTTCGACCGAAGTCCCTTCCCCATGCGGGCGATTGCGTTCTTTAAACCATTTCACATAGGCGGTGCCTCTTTTCCTAAGCAAACCATTCTCGAATCTTTCTTTCATATCGAGGTATAGCTGAGAGTTCCCGCAGAGAAATCTCGCGTCCATTAAAGAGGTGAGAACTTCATAATCCTTCGAGGCCAGAGCCATACAGCCCCTAAGAGTGCGGATGGCATACCCTGGATCGAGCCCTAGGTCCCAGAGGGGATACACTGTTTGCTCAGCGAGCATCCGGGCTTCGGCGGGCACTTTCCTGTCAAAAAGCATCAAGAGGTCAATGTCGGATTCCAGGCAAAGCTCCTTTCGGCCGTAACCTCCAACCGCGACGAACGCGAAGCGTTTTCCGCGCCCAAAAAGATGTTTGCCCGCGGCGCTTTCCTGGACAACCATACGGAAATACCGATCAACCGCCTCGGTGTAAAGAGCAGGCATCCCAGAAGCCTCACCTGCCCGATCAAGCTGCCGGCAGAGCCTACGCCTTGCAGCAAGCAGATCTTCGGAAGCCCGCCCTATTTTATTCCTGTAACCGGACACTGCTCTCTCTTTTTCCCGCTGGAAGTAAAGCCTTCGCCCTGTATCTATGAAGCCGGGCTCAAGTACTGGAATCTCCGGCCTGATCGTTCGACTTACCATCCGGAAATGCAGTTCTTTTCATCACCTGGGCCTGCCTGTGGCGGCACAGGCAGGTCAAAGTGCGGAGTCTCCCGTCTCGCCGGTCCTGATTCTCACGGCTTCTTCCACCTGAAGGATGAAGATCTTACCGTCGCCGATCTGGCCGGTGCGGGCCTTATCCTGTATCACCTTTATCACTTCGGCCACGAGATCGTCTTCCAGCACGACCTCCACCTTGATCTTTGATACGAAATCCACCTGGTATTCAGCCCCCCGGTAAATTTCCTTGTGCCCCCGCTGGCGGCCGAACCCCCTAACCTCGGTGACGGTCAATCCCCTGATCCCCAGACCGCTCAGCCCGTCTTTCACTTCGTCCAGTTTGAAAGGTTTTATTATTGCCTCTATCTTTTTCATCAGCCTGCCTCCCGCGCTTTTGAAACACCCGTCTGTTTGAAAGCCGGTTTTTTTAAAGGTTGTAACCCGCCTCATTGTGAAGAGTTATATCCATACCGCGTTCCTCATCTTCCTCGCTCATCCTGACCCCGCCTAGAAGATCCACCACCTTGAGTATCAACAATGTCGAAAGGAAGGCGAACACAGCCGTCGCAATTATCGAAACGAACTGCACCCAAAGCTGCATGGGGTTTCCAAAAAACAAGCCGTCCGCTCCGTCCGGATTTACAGCAGTGCTTGCAAACAGGCCGGTAGCAAGCGCACCCCATGTTCCACCCACTCCGTGTATCCCAACCACGTCCAGGGAATCATCATATCCAAAAGCGGATTTCAACATTACTCCAGCATAGCACAACAGGCCGGCCACGGCCCCCACTGCCAGTGCGGCCATGGGACCGACGAAGCCCGCAGCAGGAGTAATCGCCACGAGCCCTGCCACAGCGCCACTTGCGGCCCCGAGAGTGGTGGGTTTTCCCCTGTGCACCCATTCGACTATCGTCCACGAAACCGCGGCCGAAGAAGAAGAAAGGTGGGTGGAGACAAACGCCGCTGCCGCGAGCCCGTTGCATGCCAGGGCACTTCCCGCGTTGAAGCCGAACCAACCGAACCACAGGAGCGCAGCGCCCGTCACCGTCA
>CAYXDR010000232.1:3837-5493 GCA_964463515.1 uncultured Desulfobacteraceae bacterium
GTCATGGGCAGGTTGTGCGGGATAAAATGCCGGGAGCCGTAGCCGAGCCTTTTTCCTATAAAAAGAGCTGCAGCCAGGGCGGAAGCCGCAGAGCTGATATGCACGACCGTCCCGCCTGCGAAGTCCAAGGCACCCAGGCCCCCGATCCAGCCTCCTACGCCCCAAACCCAGTGGGCAAGAGGGCTGTAGACAAAAGTAACCCAGAGAACGGTGAATATTAGAAAGGCTCCGAACTTCATTCGTTCCGCAAATGCCCCGGTGATGAGTGCAGGGGTTATGACCGCAAACATGCACTGGAAGACCATAAATGCAAGATGCGGAATAGTGGAGCCGTAATCAGCACTCGGCTCCATGCCTACGCCGTTGAGCCCGAACCAGTCGAGTGAACCCACCAGGCCGCCGATATCAGGGCCGAAGGCCATGGAATATCCCCATAAAACCCACAGAACCGAAACCACGCCCAGCAGTATGAAACTCTGCATCAGAGTGCCCAGTACGTTCTTACCTCGAACCATTCCTCCGTAAAAGAGCGCAAGCCCCGGCGTCATCAACATTACAAGCGCTGCCGAAATGAGTACAAAAACAGTGTCACCTGAATTCATGGGAAAACCCTCCTTGGAATTTCCCTTCCAATTCAGCAAACGCTGTGCCAGTTAGACAGGTTCGGTTAAGACTCTGATATCATTGAGATCAACAAGGAAAGCAACTTAATGGATAAACATTTTTGTTGATTATAATATTGAACTAGACAAAAATGTATATCAAGGTGTGCAGTCAAATACATACATGCCGTTTTCCACGAACACTCGGGGCGGCCTCTTGAATGTCTCGAAAAGGTCGTATCCCGTCTTCAGGTTCTGCCAGAAATAGAACCACTTGGAATCACGGCTGATTTCCATGTTTTCATCGGTCATTCGGAACGGAAAACAGTGAACATGAAAAAAGGGCTGGCCGTTACGAAGGGCGGCATCGGCAATAACGTAAATCTCTTCGATTTTTTCATCAGTCATGGCGAAACAGCCCCTTGAAGTCTTTTTGCCGTGGACCATCAAGGCACTGCCCGTGGAATATTTCATCCTATCATACTCGTTGGGATATCCGATATCGAAAGACAGGTGGAAACTGCTGTTGGGGTTCATCTGGGACGGCCCCACCCGGTAAAAGCCCTCCGGAGCCTGAAGGTCCCCCTCCCACCTCTTCGGGCCCAGCCACCCTGAAACCGCGGCAATGGGATAAGTCCTGAAAAGATGAAAAACTCTACTTGCCTCCACCCAGACCTCGAGCTCCTTTTCTTCCTTGAATACGCGGATGAACACAGGGGAGCCCAAAGTCAGCCCCTTTACTTCAAGCTGCCGGATAAGAATCGGAGAAAGGGCCCCAACGACATTGAGCGAACGCGAACTCGCAGGCACCTCCTGGTTGAAAACTTCCGACATTCCCGCTTCACCGCTTACAGCACGGCCCCGAAAAGTCACCAGTGATATCAGGATTGAAAAAATAACCACCACGAATAAAGGCCAGTGAAAGCCCACTCCTTTAGACATACTATCTCCGTAGTTCGATCCTGGCGTGCCTGCCAGCCTCACCTGTGATGGACTCGTAAAAAGTCCCCAGGCCGTCATTTCCCGACGAGAACTTGTGTCGGGAGGTGACGAC
>CAYXDR010000233.1:0-5433 GCA_964463515.1 uncultured Desulfobacteraceae bacterium
ATAGCCAGGCCGATTAAAGATCTTTTCTTGGCGTCCTTGGCGTCTTCGCGGTTCATTTTTCAGCTTCCAGGCTCCCGCCCCGGGCGAGCCTGCGGAAGCGGGCGTCGTGTGCTGCAAGCTCCCCGTACGTCCCTTCAGCCTTTATCTCCCCGTGATCGAGCAGTATTATCCTGTCGCAGTCCCGCACGGTCGTGAGCCTGTGGGCGATCAGGATGATGGTCCGCGCCCCCTTCATCTTCCTGATGGCCTGGATCACGTAATTTTCGGTTACATTATCCAGGGAGGAGGTGGCCTCGTCCATGATCAACACCCGGGGATCGTCGTAGAGCGCACGTGCTATGCCCACTCGCTGGCGCTCGCCCCCAGACAGGCGCACCCCCCGCTCGCCCACCATGGTTTCGTAGCCCGCGGGAAGCTCCCCTGTGACAAAGTCATGGAGGCCCGCTGTTTTCGCCGCCCGGACAACTGCATCCATGTCGATCTCGTCGCGCCGGATACCAAAGGCGATGTTCGCGGCCACCGTGTCGTCTGACAGATAAATGTGCTGCGGCACGTAGCCGAGCGACCGCTGCCATGATCTCAAAAGTTCAGGAGAACCCGGCGGAGGGTTTTCAGCATCCACAACGGGTTTTCCATCCACCAGCAGCCTCCCTGACCCGGGGCTCAGCAGTCCCAGGATGATATCCACGGTGGTGGTCTTTCCCGAACCGGTGGCACCCACGAGCCCCACCGCCGTATTCACCGGGATATCCAGGTTCAAGCCCCTCAGCACCGGGCTTTGTGCCCCGGGATAGGTGAAGTGCACTCCTTCCAGGGTTATTGACTTTTCCGGTACCAGGGGGCCGACTTCCGGCACCACAAGCCGGTCCTCCCTGAATTCGAGGATGTCCCGGTAAAGGATGTCCAGTGCGGGAAGATTGAACCTGAGTTTTGCGGAATGTTGATAAACCTGCTGGAGAGCCGGAAGCAGCCGGTAGCCGGCAAAGGCGTAGAGGCCCAGAAGCGGCAGGACACGTCCGAAATTACCATGGGATTTAAACAGGTAAAGGGTGACGAGAAGGATACCCCCGAAGGCGACGATCTCCATAACATAGCGCGGCAGCTGGGCTGCCACCTGGTTTGTCGCCTGGTGACGGGCAAAACGGTATGCAGGGCCTGTGAAACGGTCGAAAAACGCCTTTTCCCGGCCGAAGACCTTGACCTCCTTGATCCCCCCGAGCGCCTCCTGGGCCACCTGGAAACGCTCCGTGTTGGCGGCCACCCTGTCCCTGCCTATTGCCGAAAGGTAGCGCCTGATAGTCACGTAAATGAGGGCATAGGAGCCGCCGAGCGCCAGGGTTGCAACAGCTGCAAGGCTGGGATCCGCGGCCACGAGAAGCGCCACCAGAAAAACGGCGACAGTGCCGTGGGCAAGCATCTGCATGGCCTGAACCACGACCCCGTTTACCACCTTGTCCACCTCAGAGAGCACACTTTTGCCCAGATCCGCGCTGTGCCTGCTCAAAAACCAGATGTAAGGCCTGTTCAGGTAGCCTTGGAAAAGGCGGCAGGAAAGGGAATAATTCCGCATGTGGGTGAAGCGCAGAAGCGCCCACTGTGTCAGCGCCTTGAAGGATATCGAAACAATCAGGGCTATGAAAACCGCAGTGCCGAGAAAAAAGAGAAACTCCCCTGTGTCCGTGAAGCCAAGCCGCTCGTAGGCGGCCGAAAGCCACCTGTTGGTTTCCACCGTGGCAGGATTTCCCAGTACAGCCATGAACGGCATGATCGAGGCCACGCCCACCGTATCCAGGAGAGCCATTGCAAGGATCATGACAAGCAGAAGGTATCCACGGCGCCGTTCGTCCCTGCTCAGCAGGGCCAGAATTTTTCCGGGTGTCAACATCCTCCCGGGGCGCCGGAGGCCTTTCGGACCGCATCGACGATTTTCCGCTGGTCCTCGGCCCCGAGATAGGGGTGCATGGGAATGCTGAAGATTCTTCCCGCGCAATCCTCGCTCACGGGGAAATCCCCGGCCTTATACCCGAGAGAAGAGAAAGCCTCCTGGAGGTGAAGCGGAATCGGGTAATAAACCGCGGTGGGAATACCCTCATCCTTGAGACCGCCAAGAATTGCATCCCTGTGTTGCCGGTCCCGGGCAAGAATAGAGTACTGTGCCCAGGCGGAAACACATCCCTCGGGCACAGCGGGGGCGGTCAGCCCCGGGCAGTCGCCCAGCAGGTCTTTATACCTCGATGCCGCCTGTTGCCGCAGTTCCATCTCCCCGGGAAATATTTTGAACTTGGCCAGCAGGACAGCCGCCTGCATGGAATCCAGCCTGCCGTTTATTCCGATTCTCACATTCCTGTACTTGTCACTTCCCTGCCCGTGCACGCGGATCGAGCGAAGGATGGCGGCGAGCTCCGGGTCCCCGGTGAAGCACATCCCCCCGTCTCCGTAACAACCGAGGGGCTTTGCAGGGAAAAACGACGTGCAGGCTATCGCGCCGAAGGAGCCGGCCTTTCGCCCGTTGAACTCCCCTCCAAAGGACTGGGCCGCGTCTTCGATGACGAACAGGCCGTTTGCCCGTGCAATCTGCTCTATCCGGCCGTAATCCGCGGGCAGCCCGAACAGGTCCACGGGAATCAGCGCCTTTGGCCGGAGAGGTGCGCCGGCACCCTTGGGAAGGGGGTGGATTGAAGGATCGTTTTCCCTGCACGCCTTTACCGCACGTTCCAGTGAAACGGGGTCCATGTTGAAAGTTACAGGGTCCACATCCACGAACACAGGCACGGCCCCGAGGAATGCAACCGCCCCTGCGGTGGCGATGAATGTGAAAGTGGGCGCGAATACTGCATCTCCAGGTCCGACCCCCGCCGCTGCAAGGGCCATCAGCAGGGCGTCGGTGCCGGAACCGCACCCGACTGCATCGGCGGTGCCGGCGTAATCGGCAAGCTTCCGTTCAAGTTCTCCGATCTCCGGGCCCATGATGTATTTTCCGTGATCGAGCACCCGGGCTATTGCCACCTCGATATCTTTTCTTATCCGCCCCTGCTGCGCGGCCAGGTCTATGAACTGCATAGTTTTTCTCCTCTATTATTCTTTGAAATAGTCTATCACGCTCTGGACGATAGTGCGGAAATCGCGTGACGGCCGGTACCCGGTAAGGCCGCGGATCTTGTCGAGGCCCGGGCAGCGCCGGTGCATATCCTCAAAGCCCGGTCCGTAGGCCTTGTCATAAGGGAGGTGTTCGATCTCCGAAACGCTCCCGGTCATTTCTTTGACCGTCTGCGCAAGCTCGTTGATGCTCACTTCGGTATCGTTTCCCAGGTTGAAAATGTCTCCTTCCGCTGCGGGCTCATCCATCAGGCCGCAGATGCCTTCGATCACATCGAGCACATGCGCGAAACTCCTTGTCTGGCTTCCGTCGCCGTAAACCGTTATGGGCTTTCCGAGCAGCGCGCACTGCACGAAAGTGGGAAGCACCATCCCGTAGCGTCCTGTCTGGCGCGGGCCGACGGTGTTAAAGAGCCTTGCGATCACTATAGGCAATTTTTTTTCATCGTAATAGGCAAGGGCCAGGAATTCATCGAGCGTCTTTGAGCACGCATAGGACCAGCGCCGCTTCTTGACCGTGCCGAGAATCCTGTCCGCATCCTCCACCAGGGGGTGGTCGTTGTGTTTGCCGTAAACCTCGGAGGTGGATGCGATGAAAATCTTTTTCTTGAATTTATTGGCGAGGCGCAGCACCGTCTCCGTCCCCTTCACATTGATCTCCAGGGTCTCGACCGGGTGGTCCATCACGTGGCGCACGCCCACGGCCGCGGCAAGATGATAGATGCGGTCCGCCTTGAACACCAGTTCGTTCATCACGGATTCATTGAGGATTGTGTCCACCACGACATGGAAACGCTGGCTGTGCTGAACCTTTTCCAGGTTGGAAAGCCTTCCCGTCCAGAGGTTGTCGATCACGTAGACCTCGTGGCCGTCGGAAATCAACCGTTCAACGAGGTGGGAACCGATGAAGCCGGCCCCGCCGGTTATCAATGCCTTCATGTATCAGCCCCTGTTCCCCCGGGAAAGCCCGGGTGCATACAGCTCCGCCCCTTCGATTACATGGGGCATCAAAGAAATAAATCAAGAAAAACAAAACGTTAAAACAAAAAACACGCGACCCCGACCGCTAACACCGTGCTCTACACCCGCTCCAGGGCCCAATCGTCGATTTCCATCTCCAGGGACCGCTGGAGCAATTCGACGCTCACCACCACCCTGCCGGTTTTCCCCTTGTGGCGCAGGTAAAAGCCCACCAGGCCCTTTAAAGGGCCTTCCATTATCATCACGCGGTCGCCCTTGCTGATGTAGGCGCGATTCTGCACTGTGCGGTCGGTGCCGTCAAGTATCTTCAGGGATTCGATTTCAATGTCGTCTGCAGGCAGCGGGCGTCCCTCGAAACCGATTATGCGGACCACTCCCGGGGTCTTGAGTATATTCAAATGCTCTTCGGCTTCAAGACCGCTGTGAACGAAAACATAGCCGGGCAATATGGGAACATCAATCTTCATGCGCCGGTCCTTGCGCCTGCTCATCACCTGCATGCGCGGGTAAAAGGCCTCCACGGCCTTGCCGCTAAGCGCGTCGCGGACCACGTTTTCGAAACGGCTCTTCGTATGAACCGCGTACCACCTTGGAACCCAGATGCTCATAACAACACGATCCTGTCGGGGGGTAGTCCGCAGGCAGTCAAAAAATCCACGTCAGGCTCCGCTCCGGCCCCGGTGATGATCAATGCGTCGTATCTTAAATCCGAAAAGGCCTCGCATCCCTTGACATGGAATTCGAAAAAGGACCGCCCCTTGCGTTTGTCATCCACTATGCCTGCCAGCACCAGGTCCGTGGTTTTCAGATAAAGGTAGGCCAATTCGGCCACCTCCCCCGCCCCGAAAAACAATACCGTCCTTACTCCCCTTTTCTGGAGGCTCGCGTAGGTGCCGGTCAAAAGCGACTTGATCTCCCGGTAAAAATGAACGGAATAACGTAGATATTCCACGGTGAGCCTGCTCTTGCGCGCAATACCGCTCGGCGTGAGAAAATATTTAACCCTGTTTCGGGGCATCGTCGTGACCTTGAAATACCCCTTGCTCACCAGTCTCTTTAGAAAGGCATTGATTAAACCCAGGGAAAGATTCAGCCGCCTGGCAAGTTCACGCTGGCTCGTCTCGCCGTTGCGCTCGATCTCCCCCATCAACCTGAGTTCATTGAGTTCGCCCTTGTCCATGGTATACTCCGTTCAGAATGCACAAGTTCAAAACTTGTTCAATAATTGAACGCAAATGTCAAGGTTTTTTTCCTGCCGATTTCGGGTGAACCGCAAAGATGAAAAATGAACCGCCAAGACGCCAAGGACGCCAAGAAAAGAAGAAAAGATTGTTGTTGGCCTGTTCTGATTCTGCG
>CAYXDR010000234.1:0-5433 GCA_964463515.1 uncultured Desulfobacteraceae bacterium
GACCCCGAGGGACATCGTTATTTTGACTTTTTACGAGTTCATCAAATATGAATGACATGGAAAAACCGCTCATCATCACCCCATGTCCCCTTCCATAAAGCCGGGCAGCGGGGCGTTAACATGTGCCCGGGCACAAAATCAATCACTTTGAGAGACCTCAAGCACGCCCCATTGTCAAAATGAGAGGAATCCACACGCCAAGCACCCTTTCAATGCCGATCTTTTCACGCGCCGGCCGGATGACAAAAACCGCCTTTTCCAGCCCCTGCAAGCCCAGGCTCCTCGGGCAGCCTCCAATCCTGATCAATGGTACGCTTTGTGCTCAGAGGCTTATGCGTAGTTTCACGGATAGTTTCAGTCGACCGGATTTTCCGGCAAAAAACAACAGAAAAGGAGAAGGAGAAAAAATGATGAAAAAATGGCTTGTTCTAATTTGCATGGTTTCAATGGTGGTTTTTTGGAGCGGGGTTGGTTTGGCGGAAGAAACGGATGAAGAGGCGCACGACGTGTCGATTACCGTGAATGAAGTGGCGGAGCTGGGGATTGCGGGGGATGAGGTCTCGTTTACGGTCGGGTTTGATACGACCGCGGGTCAGCCCTTCAAAGTTACCTCGACAAACGAAGATGCGAAATACCTGCAATACACTTCGATCGTCGATACCGGCGAGACAAGAACGATCACCGTTCAGCAGACCGATGACCTTCCTCCCGGGGTTACGCTGAAAGTCACGCCTACAACGGCAGGAGGAGATAAGCAGGGGAACGTTGGAACTGCTGCGCAAAATGCAATTACCTTAAACGATATAGATGGCGCCACAAACGTCGTCACGGACATCGGCTCATGCTACACGGGTACCGAATCCAGCGACGGCGTTAAACTCACCTACACGCTGACGGTCGAGAATGACGATGTGAGCTCTCTTAAGACCTTGGCTGAAACCGGTTACACCGTCACCTACACCCTCACCGAAGGCAATGGAGGGGTCAATTAGCCCCCAAAAAAGGTCCCTCTAGTCCCGAACGGGCCCGGCCGGGCCCGGCGGGCCGAGGGACAATCCATGGCGAAGGGATGAACGCATTTACGAGACACAAACCAGACAGACCAGACAGAGCAGACAGACCAGACAGAGTGATCCAATGAAGGCAAAACAAAAACCGACACAAATCCTGACTCTGACACTCGCAGGTCTTTTCCTTTTACTGGCCGCCGCACCCACTGCCTCGGCCCAGACAGGGGTGGTGGGGGCGCTTAGCCGCCGCATGGAGCTCAGCCCCGGGGAAGAGGTCCAGGGCCGGGTCATCGTGAGGAACCAGGGAAAGAAGACCAGGGTGGTTCGGGCCTATCTGACCGATTATCAGAGGTCGGCCGACGGCAAAACAAGTTACGGCGAGGCCGGAAAGCATGACAGGTCAAATGCTTCCTGGGTGCACATCGTGCCTGCGGAAAAGCAGGTTCTTCCCGGTGCGGCAGCCTCCTTCAACTTCATCGTGCGGGTGCCGGAAGACACTGCGCTTTCGGGCACCTACTGGAGCATGCTCATGGTGGAGCCGGTGTCCCCCTCGGCCCTGGAGCCGCCCCCTGAAGGAGAGAAGGGGAAAGTCCGCATCAGCATCGGCACCACGGTCCGAACCGGCATCCACCTCATAACCCAGATACAGGGAACGGGCAGGGCTGATCTCAAATTCATCGACCGGGCGCTCGAGCGGGAAGAGGGCCGGGTGTTTCTGCGCCTCGACATCGAAAACACCGGGGAGAGGCACCTGGGCCTTGGCATCTGGGCCGAGCTCTTTGATGAAGAGGGATATTCCATAGGGCGCTTCGATGCACCCCGCCAGGGGCTTTTTCCGAAAAACTCCGCCCGGGTTCGCGTGCCCCTTTCAGGGGTCCCATCCGGCACCTACCAGGCACTGGTTGTAGCAGACGACGGGGGTGACAATGTATTCGGCGCGAGATATGAAATCGTCATCCACTGACCCCCTGATCCTGCCGGACATGCAGCCGGATTCGAGCATGAAAAGGGCCGGAGGAAGAAAACGCCTCATCAAAAAAAGGCGTCTAATGTGCCTGGGGCTCCTTGCCCTGGCCTTGCTGAGCATTCATGCCTTGCCCTCCACTGCCCGGGCCAGGGGAATTGAGGTCCGGTCCACAAGCCCGGAGATCCTAACGGTTGAGCCGGGTGAAATCGTGACCCTTTCCTTCCGGGTGCTCAACGATACTCAGGCCGAAGAGGAGCTGGAAGAAAAAGTGAGCCTTCCTGACGGCTGGCGCCTGGTGATGCCCCTTTTCGAATTTGTCCTTGCTCCGGGAAGGGAAGCGACACGCATTGTCGTTCTGCAGGCCGGAAAGCACGCCGGAGCAGGCGACTACCACATCGGCTACACGGCAACCAGCATCCGGGATGAAACCTTCGGCGGCGATGCCTCGGTGCGCCTGGTGCTCCAGCCGGTTCATGATCTTTCCCTGACCATCGAGGGGCTTGCCCCGGAGCAGGTGATCGCTGGGGAGGCGTTTTCCTTCCCTGTCCGCCTGCTCAACCTCGGAAACACGAGCCTGGCGGTGACGATGAAGGCAAGGATTTCCAAGGGCGGATCTGTAAGCCTCGAGCCCGCATCTTTCACCCTGCCCCCCGGGGAAAGCCGGCTGATCCAGGCCGGAGGCTACACCGACCCCGGCATCCACCGCCTGGAAAAACAAAGCGTGCGAATCGATGCCGTGACCGACCGGATAGAGGAAGGCAGACCAGTGTCCGCCCGGTTGACCGTTCCGATGGAAGTGGTGCCGCCGGTGGCAGGCGGGGACGTCTACCACCGCTATCCCCTTGAGTTTTCCACTAACTTGGGCGGAGACGACGATGACCACGGCCTCCAGTTCACCCTCGAGGGTGACGGCTATTTGGATGAAAACCGGAAGCACAGGCTCGCCTTTTCCGTGCGGGCACCGGACCGTGAGGGAAAAAGCGTGCTCTCCGATCGGGAGGAATACCAGGGGCGCTACAGCAACGAATCTTTCACCGTAAGAGGTGGAGACCGCTCCTATGGGCTTTCCGAGCTTACCAGCCAGGGCCGCTACGGCCGCGGGTTGGGCGCTCAGGTGCACCGGCCCCGGAGCCCTTTCCAGGCCGGGGCTTATTATGTGGCCGACCGCTGGAGCCTTCAGAACAGGAATGATACCGGGGCCTATTTTTCCTGCTCTCCCTTTGCCTGGGCCGACATGCAGCTCAACCTGCTTCGGCTGGACTATGATGCATGGGATGTTTACCCCGCCACCACAGATGATCTTTTCAGCTTCGAGGGAAACTTCCTGTTTCGCAAAAAGGACAGGCTTGACATGGAAGTCGGCTACAGCCGCGGGGACCGCTACAACATGGAAATGAACCGGGGAGGCAGGACAGGACAGGCCCAAGATATCGCCTACCGGCTCAACTACTACGGCAGCCTTTTTGAAAACCTGCGCCTCAGCGTCTCGAGCCGGTACTCGGGCCCGGATTTCGCAGGACGCTACTCAGACACCCTGCGCCACGGCATGGGGATAAATTTTCCCTGGACCAGGCACCTGCGGTTTAATTTCTCCTTCCAGCGCTACGGGCGGAACCTGGACGCCGACCCCCGGCGCGGCTCCGCCCCGCGGGAAGACCTCTACCGGGGAGGGGCGGCGGTGATGCTTCCCAAAAAGTGGCGCTTCGGCCTGAATTACTCCTTTTACGACCGTTCAGACGACCTGCCGGGCACGGGCCGGGACCTTAACGAGCACATGGCCTCTGTCAATCTGGGGCGCAGTTCCGAACCATTCAGCTACCGGGTGCAGGCGCGCCGCAACTGGACCAGGAACGTCTCAATCGGCACAGATTGCGACTACTGGCAGTACGACCTGAGCTTCACTTACCGGCCCGGCCGCAGCCTCTACTTATCTCTCACCGGCGGGTACAGCGACGACGAACGGGACAGCGAAGAGGGCTACCTCTTGAAGCAGGGCCGCTACCTGGGCGGATCTGCCAGGTGGCAGCCCAGCCGCGATTTTTCCATCTATGCCAATTATCGGAAAAACGACACCGACTACCCGGACGAACCACTCAGGGAGCGCGCGCAGAGCGACCACTACGGAGCAGGGCTGAGCTGGCGCCTTCCCAATGGGCACAAGTTCAAAATGGATGCCCGGCGGACCGCCGGCTGGTCCGGCGAGAGCTATAACAGCTATTCGGCCGCCTACACCATTCCCCTGAATGTGCCCCTTAAACGCAAAAAATCGGTGGGTTCCCTCACGGGGCGGGTTTATCGGGCAGATGAGCCAAAAAACCCCGGGGTGGCAGGCGCGGTTGTCTACGTGGACGGCACCGCCGCCCGCACAGACACAACCGGAAGGTTCCAGTTTCTAACCCTCCCCCCGGGAGATTATAAGCTGCGCCTGGACGAGCGCTCCATCAGCCTGGGGCTGGTGGTTGCCGGGGCCAAAAGTACCAGTGTGACGGTAACAGGCGGCAAGACCGTGGAAAAGGACATAGCCTTGGCAAATTCAGGCCGCCTCGAAGGCCGAATCCTGATCACAGACCCGCCGGGAAACGGCGCGAACGGCAATGGAAACGCAAACGGCGGCGCGTATCTCGCGGGAAACGGAAACGGTAATGGAAACGGAAAAGCTTCAGGCGGCGGGAACAACAAGCATGACAAAAACGGAAACGGAAACATCCTGGTGGAACTCTCCCGGGACGGGGAGATCCGGCGCACCATAAGCGACAAAAACGGTGGCTTTCTTTTCGAGCAGCTGGTTCCCGGGAAATGGGCACTCAAGGTTTATCCCCACAACCTGCCCGAGCACCACTACCTGGAAAACGGGAGTCAAAAACTCACTGTAAAGCCTGGGAAAATACAGGAGGCCACCATCCGCGTGCTACCTCGCATGCGCAAGATCCGGTTCATCGACGAGGGCCGGATCAGAGTTGAAGCTAAAAGACCATAGAAGGAGCATGATGTTGTTACACAAAACAAAATCAACCCATGCGCTTTGGGGGCGTACCTTGAATTCCAGATGGCGGACATGGCCCTTTGCTCGTTTTTCCGCCCGGGTCCTGCACCGTCTGAATACCGTCATTTCAAGGGCTTCTGGATCCGGGACCCGTCATCCCGGGCCACGATCCGGCACCGGGATAACGACCGGGGGACTTCCACGAGGCCATCAGTACCGGGAGAGTAATTAAATGGCTGAAAATCAAACATGGTCCAACGACAACCACGCCGGAGGTTTTTTGAACAACTCTTTGATGGCCGCGCTCGCGGCCGCCATGATCTTTTTGTCCGTACCGGGGGCATCGGGGTTTGATTGCCCGAACATGGGGGACGACAACTACACTTTCGGGGATTATTGCATCCATGTATATAATCGGGACGGAACTTTCACCACCCCCCATCCCGCTGTCACCCGGCTGGATTTCCTGGTTG
>CAYXDR010000235.1:0-5420 GCA_964463515.1 uncultured Desulfobacteraceae bacterium
CCGATAGCGACCCCGACCCCGAAGGACATCGTTATTTTGACTTTTTACGGTTTCACCAAGCTTGATGGAATCGTAAAAAGTCCCGGAGCCGTCATTTCCCGACGAGAACTTGTGTCGGGGAATCCAGAAGTCATTGGAATCACGGGACCCCGGCCTGCGCCGGGGTGACGATAAAGGGGATATTTTGACTTTTTACGACCTCATCAAGTTTTAGGACGCCGCAAAAAATGGCGGCATCTTCATGGGCTTCGGGTGCACGTATGAAAACTATCTCATAAGATTGGGCAGGAAAAGCGCGATTTGAGGGAAGGGAATCAGCATAAGAGCACACGCCACCAGGGCCACCAAAAACGGGAAAGCACCTTTGAAGATGGTTTCCAAAGCAACATCTTTAGCTACCCCGTTTACTATATACACGTTCACTCCCACAGGCGGAGTGATGACGCCCATCTGGGTTACCAAAACAATTATTACGCCGAACCATACCGGATCATAGCCCATGTCGGTGACAACGGGAAAGAATATCGGTATGGTCAGCAGGATAAGCGCCAATGCATCGATAAAACAGCCACCGACCAGATAAATGAAAATGATGAAGGCCATTATTGCGAAATTGGGCAGTGCGAGTTCGCTCACCCAAGTTGCCAAAGTGTATGGGATCCTGGTTATGGCCAGGAAATGCCCATATACGGTCGCCCCTGCCACGATAACCATTACCATGCAGGAGATCCTGGTGCTTTCGGTTATCGCTTGAAGAAAACCTTTCCAGGTCAACCTGCGCCGGAGGAAGCCGAGTAGGATCGCTCCTCCGGCACCTATTGCCCCGGCTTCGGTGGGGGTGAAAAAACCGAGGAAAAGCCCACCCATGACCAGCACGAAAAGAGCCAGTGTCTCCACTACGCCTGTCAGGGAAATCAGTTTTTGCTTAAGGGTGGTTTTTGCTCCCTTGGGCGCGATTTCGGGGTTTCTTTTTACCCACAGGTAGATCGTAAGGGCGAAGAGAAACGCTAGCAGAATACCGGGTGCGATTCCGGCGATGAAAAGTTTCCCTATCGATTGTTCGGTCTGTATGCCGTAAACAATGAAAATGACGCTTGGAGGAATGAGGATGCCCAAGCTTCCACCGGCGGCTACGGTTCCAGTAGCGAGCACCATGCCGTAGCGGTAACGCTTCATTTCCGGAAGCGCGACGGTAGCCATCGTGGCTGCTGCCGCGTTGGTGGAACCGCAAATAGCGGCAAAGCCGGCGCATGCCGCGACCGTAGCCACAGCCAGGCCTCCGGGAAGATGCCCGAGCATCACGTAGGCCGCATCGAACAGCCTTCGGCTTATCCCAGCATGGAAGGTTATCTGGCCCATCAGCATGAAGAGAGGTATAACAGTGAGGCTGTAGGAGCCGAATACCCCGAAAATGTCTTTGGCCAGAATGCTGAGCCCGGCGTTCCAGGAAACTACATAGCCGAAACCCAGGACGCCGAGTAGAGCCATTACAAAACCTACCGGCATCCGGGAAAACAAGGCAATGATAAGAACCGCAAGGCCGATGAGGCCTACAGTCGTAGGGCTCATTTAATTCTCCTAACCGGTGTTCCCGCAGGCAATGAACCCCAGGAACTCTAATCCCACCAGCGGTACCATGGTCGCGCTGAACCGACGGCAACGCGCCAGAAATCCACCAGGAGCACCAGGCACACAACGACGGAGGAAACCGAAATGCCGTACAGCACAGGGTAAAAAGGCAATTGCAGTGTCAGGGACACTTCATCCGCCACCCGGAGGCTGTTTCCGTAACGAAAGGACTGATAGGCTATCAATATGAACAGGAAAACACTCAGAGCCTGGGTTACGAGGTATATTACCCACCGCAGCCTGTGGCCGAGATTGGCGACGAGCACTTCAACGGCTACATGCCCGCGTTGCAGAGTCGTGTGGGCCATTGCGAAGGCGGCAACGGCTGCACCGAGAAAACCTATCACTTCATAGGTCCCGCGGATGGGCAAACGGAAGATCCTCAACACAACATCTGCGCAGGTCAAGGCGGTCATGGCAACCAGCGACCATCCCGCCAGTATGTTTAGGAAGCCCGATATGCGTCGAACGGTTCTAGGTATCCAGATCATCTGATGCGCCGAATGCCTCCGTCACCACCGTGAACGTAAGAAAATGGCCTGGTGGACAGCGCCGGTCGCGCGGCGAAAGGGCGGCCTCCAAGGCTGTCGCCCGCGTTTCCCTTCCGCCGGCTGAACCGGTGACCGTCATTTGGAGTGGGCTTCAATGCGCTCTTTAATGAAGTCGACATATTCGGCCCCGGGAAGACCTTTCCCTTTTGCTGCCTCGACATATTCGTCAATAACAGGGGATACAGCCTCAGCCCACCTGGCGCTTTCGGCCTCAGACAGCGGTATTATCTTATTTCCCAAGCTGCAGGTGAACTCCCGGCCTTCGGCATCGGCGGCGTCCCATCCTTTGGCGTGTTTTGGAATCCATTCCGCGGTCACTTCTTCGAATATTTTCTGAATGTCGGCAGGAAGCGACATCCACTTGTCCTTGTTCATCACCACGAACATGGCGGTGGTATACCCGATGCTGTAGCATTCGGTGGTGCTTTTTATCACTTCGGCCTGCTTCCATCCCTTCAAGACTTCGATGGGGCTGAAGGTTCCTTCGACGACGCCCTTCTGCAGTGCTTCGTATGTTCCACCCTGGGGCATACCCACCGCGGCCGCTCCGAGTGCGGATGCAACCTTCGCGCTGAAGCCGGTGGCGCGTATTTTCATGCCTTTGAGGTCTTCAATGGTTTTTACCGGTTTCTTGGTGTGAAGAAGCCCGGGGCCGTGGGCGTGGATGTAGAGCATTTTGACGTCGTTGAGCTCCTTGGGTTTGAACTGCGCGTAGAACTCGTTTGCGACCATTGTGGCTGCATTTCCGCTCGTATAGCCTATCGGCAGGTCCAGTGCCTCCATCGCAGGGAAGCGCCCACGCGTGTAGGCGAAGCAGGACATCCCGATGTCCGCTATTCCGTCGAGCACGCCGCTGTAAATCTCATCACCTTTAAGGAGCGCACCGCCAGGAAAGTATGTGATTTTGACCTTTCCGCCGGATCTCTTCCCGATTTCCTCGGCCCACGCCGCGCCAAGTTCCCCGTTGAAATGCTTGGGCGGAAAAAAGTTTGCGTAAGTAAGCTCAATTGTTTTCGCCGAGGCGTTGAAATTCAAAAATGGAAGTAACGCAGCCATCGCAACGATTGTAAGGATCAAACCCCATCTGCTCGATCTCATAACTTCCCTCCCCATGCTTTAATGGTAGTGGTGATAAGCTCCGTGAGTCCAGACCTTGCCATTTTCTCCGCACCACCTCCTTTCAGAACAGCCGCCGGCACCGGGCACGGACACCTCAATGGTGTTTTACGTGCTTAGGTATCTCCGGGAATGCTAACTTGATGCAAGGGCCGGGAAACATCGATGCCTGTTCCGGTTCAGGGTGTTTTACAGGAAGAGCCAGCCGAACTTCGATGCCGACCGTGTTAAAAATACAACGCAGAACCAGGATAACCGGTGTCCATCCAGAAATCAAAGATGGGGACGATGCAGGTTCCCATTCGAAAAACCTCAGCATGATCCCATGATGACATCGAGGGCCGCGCTTAAATTCAATGTTCATTCGCCGCAAAAAGAGCAACGCGGAAAGCGAACAGACCGCTGAGCCGCCCCCGGGGGACGGCCGAACCATTTCCAGACGAACACCGGCTAAAACATAATTAATGTCCATCCGGAAAAACCGGATGGAAACGAATTCGTATGGCGGGAATATAATTGAAGCAAACGGTATTGTCAAGATCAGAACAGGTTTCCGGCCCAGGCGCACGCCCCGAATTCATCCTGCATATCCCAAAAAAGACAGCAGCGTCCAGGTTCCGGGAGGTGCGCTGTTTACGGGGATTGAAAACCTTACGGCGGTATGTTACATGGGGATTTCAAATTTTATTACAATGGAGGTGGCTCCGTGGCACACAGCCTTGAAAGGCTTCGCTCCGATGCGAAGGATATTTTTACCTGTTCCCTGAATCCGGTGGATCCCTACGAGGCCGTCAAACGCTTTGTTCGGATTCAAGGCGATGAGATCCAGCTCGGCCCTAAGGAAGGCCCATGGGAAATTCTGCACCTAGGGGACTATGACCGTGTGGTCGTAGTGGGGGGCGGTAAGGCCAGCTCCCCCATGGCGCGGGCATTGGAAGACCTGCTGGGCCGTCGGATTACAACGGGAATCGTAAATGTTAAGGCGGGCTTTGCCGAGGCACTGGATAAAATCGAGCTCGTGGAGGCCGAACACCCGGTGCCGGGTGAAGCAGGGGTGGCCGGTACGCGGCGGATAATCGAAAAGTTGAGTGAAGCGGGCGCACGGGATTTGATATTCTCTGTTATTTCCGGCGGCGGGTCCGCCTTGCTTCCGAGCCCTGCAGGCAATATCACTCTCGAAGAAAAGCAAGCCGTAACCCGCAGGCTTCTGGAATGCGGAGCGGTGATCGACGAGATCAACGCCGTGCGAAAACACATCAGCACTTCCAAGGGCGGGCAGATGGCCAGGGCCGCTTATCCTGCCACGATCGTAAACTTGATGCTGTCGGACGTGGTCGGGGACAAGCTGGATGTGATTGCTTCGGGGCCTTTCACCCCCGACGGTTCCACCTTTGACGATGTGCTCCGGATATTTGAAAAATACAATCTCCGGGATATCCCTGCCGCCGTTGTCGAATACATCCAGGCGGGCGCCGGGGGAAGCGTGCCGGAAACCCCTAAAGCGGGAGACCCGGTTTTCCAAAAGGTTCACAACATAGTGGTAGGCAGCAATATTCTTGCATGCAGGGCCGCCGCGGACAAGGCTCGGGCTCTTGGTTACCATGCATTGATTCTTTCTTCGATGATAGAAGGGGAAACCCGGGATGTAGCCCTTGTCCACACCGGAATCGCCAAGGAAATCCTTGCAAGCGGCCTTCCGGTCAAGCGGCCTGCCTGTATAATATCCGGGGGGGAGACTACAGTCACGATCAAAGGACCCGGTTTGGGCGGGCGTAACATGGAATTTGGCCTGGCTGCTGCGATTCATCTTGAAGAAATCGCAGGGCCGGTCGTGCTTTTCAGCGGTGGTACCGACGGCAACGACGGGCCCACAGATGCGGCCGGTGCGTTCGCCGACCCTTCCACTGTGGGACGAGGAAGAGAAGCAGGTATCGAAGCCGCCGAATACCTTGCAGGAAACGATTCATATCATTTTTTCGAGAAAACCGGGGACTTGCTTATCACAGGGCCGACGAGGACCAATGTAATGGATATCCGCCTGGTTCTTGTAGGATAGAGGGCAATCATTGATGATGGCCTCGTAAAAAGTCAAAATAACGATGTCCTTCGGGGTCGGGGTCGCTA
>CAYXDR010000236.1:0-5417 GCA_964463515.1 uncultured Desulfobacteraceae bacterium
TATTTCACATTCTACTTTCTCCAATAGAGATTTTTTCTCGTGACTGCTCCATGTCGTTTTCATTCGATGCATACTATTTTGTTGCGCTGTTTTCGTTGTTTTAATAAAAGGAGTTGATCGGACACTTTCAAAAGGCTGGGGATCTTGAAGCCCCTGGCCGGAAAAATTTGTTGCAATTTAGGCACATGGCTGGTTCAAAAACAAAAGGAGGGCCTGCAATTGGATGAAAGAGATGTCATGGAGGTGGATGTTCTCTTCGTAGGCGGGGGGATTGCGTCTTTGAGCGGTGCGCTTCACCTCTCCAATCTGGTGAGGAAACACAACGAGAAAGTGGAGAGCGAAGGTGAAGGGAGGAAATTGGAGGATCTTGCTATAGCGGTGCTCGAAAAAGGCGCATACGTTGGATCCCACAATATTTCCGGAGCGGTTATCGATCCTGTTGCCTTGAAGGAGCTGGTTCCGGATTATGAGGAAAAGGCCCCGATTGAAGGGAAGGTAACCAAAGAAGAAGTATGCTTTCTCACAAGGGGCGGGAGGATCAAGATGCCTATCACCCCTCCGCCTTTGAACAATCACGGCAACATGGTCGTGTCGCTTTCCAGGCTCAACGAATGGCTGGGGGGGCTCGTCGAGGAGGCGGGCGTGGATGTTTTCCCCGGTTTCCCCTGCACAGAGGTTCTCTATGACGGGGACAGGGTCACGGGAGTGAGGACGGGAGATAAAGGAATAGACGCCGCCGGGAACCGGAAGTCCAATTACGAACCCGGGATCGACCTCAAGGCTAAGGTGACTGTTTTCGGGGAAGGTACGAGGGGCAGCCTCTCGCGTACAGTCATTAGGAAACTCAATCTTTCTGAGGGGAAAAACCCCCAGGGCTACGAGGTCGGGGTTAAAGAAGTTTGGGAGTTACCGGATGAAGGTAAGATAAAATCCGGCGACGTGATTCACACTATGGGTTATCCTCTCAAGAGTGACGCTTTCGGCGGAGGGTTTGTTTACGGCATGCGGAACAACCACGTTGCAGTCGGACTTCTGACCAGCCTGGACTACAAAGATCCATTCATGGACCCTCACAGGATGTTTCAGAAATTTAAGACCCATCCTTACATCGCAGAGATATTAAAAGACGGAAAGCCCCTGCAATTCGGAGCCAAAAGCGTTCCTGTCACGGGCTATTATTCTATACCAAGACTGTATTTCGATGGAGGAGTTCTTGCCGGGGATTGCGCTGGGTTGTTCAACGGCATGAAGATCAAGGGAATCCATTATGCGATGAAATCCGGAATGCTTGCGGCCGAGGCCGTTTTGAATTCCCTTGTGGAAGAAGATTTTTCGGCGCAAAGCCTTTCGGGTTACGAAAAAGCGGTCTACGACAGCTATATCGGAAAACAGCTTTACAAGGTCCGAAACTTCCGTCAGTCTTTTGAGGGAGGACTCTGGGGAGGCCTTTTCCGGGTGGGGATTCAGTATGTTCTGGGCGGAAGGGACTGGCGCGATCACCTGAAGGCGGAACCCGACTACACCAGGATGAAGAGCATCATGGATTATTACGGCACAGGCTCCCCCTCCGACGAGCAGAAAGGACTGGTGAAATACGACGGTGAGCGCACTTTCGACAAGGAGACAGATGTTTATCATTCCGGATCGACCCATGAAGAAGATCAACCACCTCACTTGCAAATAGCCGATTTAAATATTTGTTACACCAAATGCAGAGAATTGTACGGAAACCCCTGCGTTAGCTTTTGTCCGGCCGGCGTTTATGAAATGGAAGAGGATGGGGAGACCGGCGCTTTAAACATGAAGCTGAATTTTTCAAACTGTGTTCATTGTAAAACCTGTGATATCAAGGATCCGTTCGAGAATATAACCTGGGTTCCGCCAGAGGGAGGTGGCGGCCCCAAGTACACGATTGTCTGAAAATTGAGGATCAAAGGGTGAATTGACGGCCCGTCTTCCGCCGCGACAGGTGCGATTTTCGGGCCGCTTCATTTAGATGAACGAGCATAAGGAGGAGTGATGAACGATAAAATGCACCGGGTGGTATTCGAGCCGATGGGGCTTTCGATACACGTGCCGGAAGGGACGAGCCTTTTGGAAGCGGCGATTTCCTTGAAACTTCCCATCAGATCTGACTGCGGCGGCAGAGGATTGTGCGGAAAATGCCTGGTCCAGGTGAACACAGAAGATTCCTTGTCTCCGATGAGCGAGGCCGAGAGAGATCTCCTGAATGAAGAAGAACAGGCCTCGGGTTATCGGTTGGCATGCCAGGCATTGGTTGTCGGCCCGGTAAGAGTCGCCGTACCACGAGGGGCTCTGGACATAGGTGCTGCCCTGGGAAAGACCGATATAGAAGCGGTTTTCGAACTGCATCCCATGGTGGAACGGATAGCGGGGGATAAAACCGGTCATGAAAAACAAAACGAAAGCGAGGCTGCCGTCGACCGCATCACCCTGTTGACATCCGGGATAACGGCTGCGGGAAACGGCCCGTTTTCGGCAGATCTCAACGGATTGAGGGATATGGCCAAACCTGACAGGTTTCGCGGGGAGACAACCCTGGTGAACCACGGTAAACAGGGAATCACGGCCGTGCTTCCGGGCAACCGGCCGCGTTCTTTGGGAGTTGCACTGGACATCGGAACCACGACGATAGCTTGTTATCTTTGCGACATGTCCTCGGCCAAAGTCATTGCGTCGCAGGCTTCTGCAAATCCCCAGAGGCGTTTTGGCGAAGACGTGATAAGCCGAATTGCGTTCTGTGATTCCAAGGAGTCAGGCACCGAAATCCTTCGTGAGGCGGTTGTCGAAGAGATAAACGGGCTGATCGCGGCCTGCGTTAAAAAAGCAGACGCAGAAATGCAGGACGTGGACGAGTTGTCAGTTGTAGGCAATACGACCATGCAGCATCTTTTTTGCGGAATTCATCCGCACGGACTGGGTGTTTCTCCGTACCTACCGATTTTCACCGGAGGATTGAATCTGCCTGCAGCGGAATTCGGTCTTTCGCTGAATCCCGGGACGAATGTTTCCGTTTTTCCTGTGGTGTCGGGCTTTGTCGGCGGGGATACGATGGGGGCCGTTATGGCGGAAAAACCCCATAGATCCAGGCAGACCACGCTTTTAGTCGATATTGGAACAAATGGTGAAGTGGTCCTTGGTTCAAGGGATGGGCTGTGGGCCACCAGCTGTGCAACTGGGCCGGCGCTCGAGGGTGCGCAACTCGAGTGCGGAATGAGGGCTTCACCGGGTGCCGTTCATCGTGTCTCCTATGATAATGGAGGTGGCTTCCATTTTGATGTTATCGGGGGAGACGAAGAGCCCGCCCGGGGACTTTGCGGATCCGGGGTGATAGACGCCGTAGCCTCGATGCTGAAGGCGGGCGTTATGCTACCCAACGGAAGATTGAAGGAAGGGGCTCCGGGAGTCCTGGTGGACGGGGATGGTATAGGGCGGTCTTTCGAACTGGTACCCCCGGAGTATTCTTCCACCGGCCGCCCGGTGTTTGTGAGCCTCAACGACATCCGGCAGATTCAACTGGCCAAGGCCGCACTCAGGGTCGGCATCCAGGCCCTCATGCGCAGGGCGGGGGTCGAATATGTCGACACTCTCGTCCTGACTGGTGCGTTTGGGGCCAGGTTCGACTGGTTGAACGGGATCGCAATCGGAATGTTTCCGGAAAGAGGTGCGTTTGGCTCTGTACGGGTGGTCGAAAACGCTGCAGGTGTAGGTGCGGTCATGGCGTTGCTCGACGGAAGGGTGCGGGAAGAGGCTGAAGAGTTGAGTCGAAACATAAGATTCCTGGAACTTGCCCAAGACCCTGGTTTTGCAACGGAATACCCGTTATTCATGTCGTTTCCGCAACCTTGAATTGAAAGGGTTGAAGCCCCTGTTATCGTGAACACGTGACTTTCGCGGTTTTCTCATGTAGAATTGGTTGCATTGGTAAGATTGTAGAAGGTAGTTGGGTGGTCATTGCCCGACACAAATAGGTTTCGGGAAATCCAGTCATTCCAATAACTTATGGATTCCGGCCTGCGCCGGAATGACGGCTCCAGGATTTTTTACGGTTTCATCAACGTTGGATGATCTGTCTATGCGGATCTCTTGGTTTGCCCCGGTTACGGGGCGTGAGTCTTATATCTTAATTTTTTGATATGGTTGATAATATTGAAAATCAGGAAGAAGAGTTAGAAAACCGGAGAAGGCATTTCAGGTTGGAATACCCTCCAGGGCAGAGACCGGTCTTTGAGGTCCGCAAGTACCGGTTCGATGTTGTGGATATATCCCAGAGCGGGCTCAGGTTCGTCAATGACCAGGAAGCCAGGTTCGGTAAGTGGTTGAACGGGGTCATCGTTTTTCCGGACGGCGAAAGCATCGAAAAGGAAGCAAGGGTCGTTTGGAACTATAAAAATGTCTATGGTATAGAATTTTTGACCCGCATACCATTCAAAATCATGCTGGAGCAGCAGAAAAAACTTATTAAGCCCGATATTCAGTAAGCCATGAATCCATCGTTTTTCACCCGCCGGTCAGTAATGTCAAAAAAACTATGGGAGGGGAGTTTGATTTTTGGAACCCGAAGATAAGGAGGCTCCAATGGCTGTAGTTAATATCAAGGGAATGTCCTGTGCACACTGTGTAAAGGCGGTCGCCGAGGCACTTGAGGGAGTCGAAGGGGTGACGGATGTGCGGGTGGACCTGGAAAAGGGCCGGGCCGAATTTCGCGAATCCGGTGCCGTAGACATGAAAAAGGTAGCGGAAGTGATCGGCAAAGCTGGTTATGAAGTCATCTGAAAAAGTAACGTTGTCCATTGGCGGGATGTCGTGTTCCGCGTGCGTCCGGCGCATCGAAAAAGGGCTCGAGGCTGTGGAAGGGGTCGAACGGGCTGCGGTTAATTTCGCGCTTGAAAATGCGCAGGTGGAATTCGATCCGTCCTCCGTGAGCGTGGAAGATTTTGAGCAGGCCGTGGGGGAATTGGGCTATAAGGTTATTGCAGTCAACCGGGAATCTTCGGAATCCTTGCTGAAAACCACGCTCAGCGTGGGAGGGATGACATGCGCTGCATGCGTCCGGAGGGTTGAATCGGTGCTGTCCGCACTCGACGGTGTGGCCGAGGCCTCGGTGAATCTCGCGACCGGCAAGGCTACATTGACTCACAGGCCGGTATGGGCGGGTGTTTCCTCGGTGGGAAAAGCCTTGGATGAGGCGGGTTACCGGTATCTGGGAATACCCGAGGACTCTTCGCAAGACCCGGCGGAAATTGCCAGGTTCAAGGACCTGAGTGATCTTAAATTTCGCTTTGTCATTGGAGTGGTTTTGAGTGTAGCGATCCATGTGGGGTCGATGCAGCACTGGTTTCCTTTTATCCGGGATGTTCCCCGCCGGCAGATGCTCTACATCTTGTTCGTACTTG
>CAYXDR010000237.1:0-5390 GCA_964463515.1 uncultured Desulfobacteraceae bacterium
GGAAACGCCCTATTCGGCATCGCCGGACTTGCCGGGGGAGTGTGGATAGGGACGCTGTTTCTAAAAGGCGGTTATAACCTGGGCAGGACTGGCAGTTCACCTTCATCCGTCGGATGGCTCTTTCCGCTCACTATGCTCGGCCTCCTTGTGATCATGCTGTTAAACCCTCAGATCCCGGAGGAACCCAAAAGCGGGATTCTCTTTTACAGCTTGAAAGGCCCCGGGTCCATGCATGCGCCGCTGTTGATTTCCTTGGCTGCAGGCCTTGCGATCGGTTTAATGGCCCAACGGAGCCGTTTTTGCACTATGGGGGCGCTGCGCGATTTGATACTTTTCAAGCAGACACACCTTTTCGGCGGGCTGCTTGCGCTTTTGGTATTTTCTTTCCTGACTAACCTGGCCGTCGGTCAGTTCAAACCAGGTTTTGCAGGGCAGCCTGTCGCTCACACGATGGGGCTCTGGAACTTCGGTGGGATGGTCCTGGCCGGCCTCGCTTTTGCTTTGGCCGGAGGCTGTCCCGGCCGCCAACTGTTTTTGGCCGGAGAAGGAGATGGCGATGCCGCGGTGTTCGTCTGGGGAATGATCGTCGGCGCAGGGATTTCCCATAATTTCGGACTGGCCAGCTCTCCTTCCGGTGTAGGCCCTCATGGCATAGCGGCGGTGATAGTGGGTTTAGCAGTCTGTGTGTTTATCGGTATGACGATGAAACAGAGATGATGAAAGGAGCATAAAGATGTCTAGTATTGTGGATGCGCGCGGGCTTTCCTGCCCCCAACCGGTTTTGATGACACTGGATGCAATCAAAAAGGGTGCTGAAGACGAAATCGTTGTGCTGGTGGACACCGAAACATCGAAGGAAAATGTAAGCAGGGCCGCCGCCACCAGAGGATGGGTTGTCGGCGGAATCGAAAACGAGAATGATCAGTTCCGACTTACGATTTACAGGGGAAAATGATGTTTCTCGCAAAGCTGTTTAACAAAAAGAATCAGTGGGACAACAACGGCAAGGGCAAGACCGACAGGGGGATCCTTGCATTCGAAAACACCAGCGAGGTTATCCTTGCAGAGCGCATTCTCAAAGCAGCCGGTTGGAAGGTCAACGTCATGGGACCACCGCCGGAAATCCGAACAGGCTGCGACCTGGTGATCGAAATTCCCCTTATCGAACGGCTGCACGTGCTGCGTATACTCGCCGAAAACAGCGTTTCGCCTCTCCAGGTAGTACCGGTTACCGGGCCTCTTTTAAAGCCCGTGGATCTTTTCCACACGAAAAAGCTCGGTCATTATCTCATGATCCGGGCTGCAAATATGAAGATTACCGTGGACGTCTCCTCCGGCACAATCGTGAACATCTCCGGCGGAGGGTGCCCCGATGTACCTTTTCTTGCAAAAGAACTGGTGGGGCGTCCTCTCACCAACGCTCCGGCACCGCGGGATATCGGCCACACGCTGTGCGGCTATGCGCTGCAGCTTGCATACGAGGAGATGAACCGTCGATGCTCGGAATAGCAGGAACAGTACCCGATCCCGGCTTCCCTGTTGTCGAAGGAGCCATTCGCTTCGACGGTGGCTCCATTACCATAGGAAGTTTGACAGTGCCGGTTAACCGTGGAACTCCGGCTCTTATAGGCGCTGCCGCGGCCGTGGCCGGAGTCTTGGGTCTCGGCGAGGTCACGGCATTCCTTGTCGGAGATGTGGGCACCGGCGCCGGCAGCAGATCTCTTTATGCTTACCTTGAGAAAAAAATTCCGTCGCGGAAGATGGATGTGCTCGTCTTCCACTATCTGCAGCCGGACGTTGACTGGCACAACAAGGTGCTTTTCGCGGTGCAGGAAATGCACCCCAGGCCAATCCTGATTGCCGATGCGGGATTCATGTATGCCGCCAAGATGAGCGGGGAAGCACCTGAATACGACCTTTTCACTCCGGATGCTGGAGAACTCGCATTTCTTGCAGACGAACAGGCTCCTCACCCTTTTTACACCCGGGGCTTCATACTCCACGACGAAACCAAAGTCCCCGAATTGATAAGACGGGCATACGAGCACAAAAATGCTGCGAAGCATCTTTTGGTAAAAGGAGAAAAGGATTACATAGTAAGCAGAGAGAAAGGTTTGCTCGCCGTCGTCGACAACCCCGCCGAGCAGGCACTTGAATACATCGGTGGCACAGGCGACACATTAACCGGAATCGCAGCCGCCCTGATTTATTCAGGCATGAAAGTTTCAGACGCAGCCAATCTTGCCGCCGCCGTGAACAGGACGGCCGGGAGCCTTGCGGCGCCCACTCCAGCTTCTCAGGTAATTGAAATCATTCGAGCGATCCCGGAAGCTCTCGAACTCCTGATGAATCATCTGGGCATCAGTTCAAACCTGAAAAACTGATGGAGACAAATCTCCCTTTCTGCCGATACAGGTAGTGCCCATCCGGAAATACCGGTGGCACTAATTAAACCAACAAGCGCCATCCAATAATCATTCCGATAAAGTCAACCCTTCCCCGAAATCCGGGAAGTGGAATCCAAGATGAGAATCCCGCTTCCCGGATAAGCAGTCTACGATATATAATAGGAGCAAGGCTGGATCCTGAGGACAGGTTCCCCGCACTTCCTTCGGGACTGAAACAATAAAAAAGCAGCTTGCTAGAGATTGTGGACATGCAAAAATCAAATAGATCCAAAATGATATTTTCCACCTTTTTCAGGGCTGCATTCGTGATTATTTCAGGATTACTGACTGCCCAGGTTATCGCTTCCGCGCATGTTCATTCTTCCAACATGGCTCTATATGAAAAAATTGAATCCTTCAGGTCTGCCGGTTATGTTACCGTTCCCGGCCCTGCCGTCTCACCCCGGCTCAAGGAATGGCAAACCGCGGTTTCAGGAGGCCTTTTCTTTACAATGAGTGTGGGCGTGTTATTGACCCTGCTTTCCATTGCCGCAGCGTGGATGCTCCGCCAGGCTGGATCAAGCAGAAAAGGGATCTTTGCACTTCTTATCATTTTGTGGGCGGCGGCAGTCCTGGCCCTCAACCTGGGGGAATTTTCCCCGATGCTTTCTCTTTATTTCCTGTTCATCCCGCCCCTGGTGGTAGTTGCGGCGCTGAAGCAGCTTTTCATTAGGCCTTTAAACAAACTGAATCCCAGGATGTTATACCATGTGTTGACACCCCTGTTTCTTGGCATTTTATGGTTCAGCCAGATGAACGGATCTTTTTTTGTGGATGTGAGAGACTACCTGCTCCTGTCCCATAAACTCGGGACGAAAGTGAACGATTTTTACTATCGTTACACACTTTATCCTGCTGAAATTTTAAAACCTCTTGACCGCAAGCTTCTAAAAGGGGTCTATTACAAGCATTTGGAGAAGGGGGCAACCGAGAGGGCCATTCGAAAAGAGCTTCTGAGCCAGGACTATCTGCCTGTGGAAAAAGAAACCATGGCAGATCTCACATTGACCCAGACAGGGAACGAACTACGTCTTGAACAGGCAGGTTCGGTCATCCTCACTACAAGCCCTGGGCAGTTTTTGTCTTCGGTTAATTCATGGCTCGGAAATTTCTCCAGTAAAACCGACGGAAAATCCTTTTTCCGAAGTATTACCTTCGTCTCAATTCTCACCGGCCTTCCAATGTTGATCTACCTTTCCATGTATGGCGTGTTTCTGCTTCTTTTGACTGCGGCATTGCCTTCAGCAAGATCTCCGGCTCCCGCCGTCTTCTTATGTTTGGTGTCGTCCATGGCTGTTTTTCTCTATTTTTCCATGAGCAGATCGACTCTGCATGATGAAAATAAAATCAACCTTGCCCTGGAGTCCGGCAACTGGAGGCTCAGGGTGGCCGCGCTGAAATTCATCAGGGGAAACGAGCTCGAGGTACGGGACTACCCTGCCTATAGAGCCCTTTTGTCGAGCCGGCACGTGCCGGAAAAATACTGGCTTGCCGGTGCGCTCGGGACAAGCCGGCATCCTGACACGTTCACGGACCTCCTTTACCTCCTTGGCGACAACAACACCACGGTGGTCTCGGCAGCTTTTCGGGCCCTTGGAAACAGGAAAAATCCCGAGGCTGTCAGACATATCCTGAAACGAATCACAGCGGCTGAGGATTGGTATAACCAGTGGAACGCCTACAACGCCCTGAAAAATCTTGGATGGAAGCAGAGCCCGTCAACTTGAAAACCCTCGTGTTTTCTTTGCTGGCTGCTTTGCCCTTGGAAGCGGCATTAAGGTGGACTTCCCTGGGCTCCTCCATTACGGGCCTGGGGACAACCCGGCTTGTTCAAACCGCACTTCTGCTCTGGGTTGTGTCTGCTTCACCAGGCGGCACTGCCTCCATCGGCCTCAAGCGTGCCACGTGGCTTACCGGAGCAAGCAGGGGCCTGATATGGTCGGTGGGTTTCGGAGCCGCAGTCTTGAGTGCTTTTTTTGTTTTTTACTTGTCCGGAATAAACCTGCTACCAATGATTCGCAGCCCTCTTCCTCAGGATGTGAAAACCATTGTGCTGTTTTTTGTTGTGGGTGGCGTGATTGCGCCCGTGGCGGAGGAAATCTTTTTCCGCGGTCTGATCTACGGGTTTGTAAGACGTTGGGGGGTGGCCTCAGCCCTTGTGATATCCACAGTTATGTTTGTTTTTTCCCATCCTTTCAATCACGGTTTTTTGGCAGCCCCGGCTGTGGGAGGACTGGTCTTCGCCGTTTCTTACGAGGTGGAACGCTCCCTTTTTGTGCCCATAACGATACATATACTCGGTAACCTGGCTATCTTTGCTCTGTCCGTGCTGTTCCAAAATGCAGTGGTTCTGTGGTGAAGTTCTTCCGCAAAGTGGCATGAAGCAGGGTTTCTACGATTTCATAAATAATTACTTGACAACATAACCAAGGATAAGATAAAAAAAATCATGAACAAACGTTTTACCAACCAACCTACTCTCAAAGATGTTTCAAAATTGGCCTCAGTCAGTATCAGCACAGTTTCCCGCGTGCTCTCTGGGGACACTGATATCAGGGTAATGCCTGAAACCAGGGAAAGAATTCTGACTGCAGCTTCGGAATTGAATTACAAGCCCAACGCTTTGGCCAGAAGCCTTAAATCTAGGCAATCGTTTTCTCTGGCCCTTTTTGTGCCGGGAACAGGGAACCCGGTTTTTCCCGAAATTATCCGGGGAGTCGAGGATGGGGCGGAAAGGCTTGGGTATTCGGTGTTCATCGGCCATTTGCATGAAAGGGCAATCAAAAACAAGGTCTACCTTAATTGGGTTCAGGAAAATCGTGTTGACGGAGTAATCCTCGCCACCGCACGCACCACAGACACGGTTATCGATGATCTTCTCCGAATTCAAAGCCCTTTTATCCTCGTCAACCGTCGCGCCACTAACACCAATAATTATGTGAC
>CAYXDR010000238.1:0-4687 GCA_964463515.1 uncultured Desulfobacteraceae bacterium
AGGCCAGAAATTTTTCTGTCAAAAGTCCCTCCTCCGTAGACTCTCCTGTATTCTGCCTTAAACACGCACAGGGATTCAACGGGTTTTCTTTCTATCAAAAAATTGATAAAATGAAAGAAAACATGCCTCTCGGGATCGGGACCGCCAGCGGGATCGGCTTTTTTCGAGATGTTTGTTTTTCCGGCCGGCTAACAGCTGATGCTTCAAGGTAGCTTGTAGCAAGGCTCCGCTCAGGCATGAAAGGAGTGATTCATGGAATGCAGCCGTGAAACGAACCTGGAAATTTGCAACTGTACATACGAACCGTGTGAAAAGAAGGGCTACTGCTGCCGCTGCATAGCCTATCACCTGAAAATGAGGCAGCTCCCGGCGTGCTGTTTTCCGCCTGACGCTGAATCTACATACGACAGATCCTTCGATCATTTTGCACGGCTCGTTCAAGCGGGTAAGGCATAAGCCAGCCGTACGCCAAGGGTTATGTCCGGTAGTCTGCGTTGATCGATACGTAATCGTGGGTCAAATCACAAGTGAGCATATGGTCGGAAAACGATCCCATGTGAAGATCCACGATTACGGAAAATTCCGGTTTTTTCATACGGTCGGCGCCTGCAGCCTCGGCCTCCGCTCCCAGTGTCATTCCGCCTGACACGATCTCGACCGAATCGATCCGGATATCGACGAGGTCTGCGTCCATGTGGATTCCGGATCTTCCCAGTGCGGCGAGAATCCGGCCCCAGTTGGGATCCTGGCCGAAAAAAGCCGTCTTTACCAGGGATGAATTGGCGACGGTTCTCGCAGCCTTCTCGGCCTGATCGGCGCTTGCCGCGCCCTTGATTTCCACTTTAACCGTCTTGGTAGCGCCTTCTCCGTCTTTTACCACCATCCGGGCCAAATCGCCCATGACGAATTTCAAGCCGTCCCCGAAAGATTTCAGCCCTGCGCGGTCCGGCTCTGCGTTCCCTGCCGCGCCGTTGGCAAGAACGATTACGGTGTCGTTGGTGCTGGTGTCTCCGTCCACGGTTATTCTGTTAAATGTGGTATTCACAGCCTCGACGAGCGCTTCTCTGAGGTGCCGGTTTGATATGTTCATGTCGGTCACAACGAAACACAGCATCGTTGCCATCTGCGGCATAATCATACCAGCCGCCAGCCTCCCCTTCAAAAGCCCTTATTTTCGGAAACGAATCGGTTGTCATTATGGCGCCGGCCGCATCCATCAGGCCGTCCCCCTTAAGAGAACGGACCAGAGAAGGCATTGCATGCTCAATCTTCGCGATGTCGAGGGGCGCACCGATTACACCTGTCGATGCCAACAGGACTTCCTGCTGGTCGATTCTCAATGTGGAGGCCGCGGCCGCGGCGGACTTCCTTGCCGCGGCAAGCCCCGAAGCCCCGGTGCACGCATTGGCGTTTCCTGAATTGGCGAGCACCGCCCTGGCGGTCCCTGCACCCGCCCTCTCCATGCTGATGAGTACGGGCGCGGCCTTTACGCGATTGGTCGTAAAAACGCCGGCCGCTGCACACGGCCTGTCGGAATAAATTAATGCAAGGTCGGACCCGCCTTTTTTCTTTATTCCTGCGGCCACGGCCCCGGCCGAAAAACCGTTGACAACGAATTGATTCAATTCCATCGTTTTTTCCAATCTCTGTTTTCCACAATATAAATTCAGGAACTACTTGTTCTTCCCGCAGCACTTCTTGTATTTCTTTCCGCTTCCGCACGGGCAGGGATCATTCCTGCCGACCTTCTTTCCGGACCGGCGTACGGTGGCCGGCTTTCCGTCCCCATCCCCCCGGTTCATATTGAGTGCGCGCTTCTGCTTAGGCGGCTCGACCGTAGGGCGCCGAAACTGGATCCGTGCGAGCGTGGACAGCGTCTCTTCACGGATGCGGTCGGTCAATTCCGCGAAAAGGGCGAATCCCTCCTTCTGGTATTCCTTGAGAGGGTCCATCTGCCCGTATCCCCGGAGGCCGATTCCACCTTTCATGTGCTCCATGTCCTGAAGGTGAGCGACCCACTGGGTGTCGATGATTTGAAGCATCACCACTCGCTGGAGCTGCTCCATTTCTTCCCTGCCCACCTGCTGTTCCTTGCGAACAAAGGACTCCAGAGCCTGCTCCTTGACAAGGAGCTTCACTTCCTCGGGAGTCAATGCATCGAAGGCTTCCTCGCCCAGGTCTTCGCTGCTGATCCCCACCCTGATTCCAAAAACCCTGGCACAGTTTTCCCTCAGCCCGGAAAGATCCCAGTCCTCAGGATAATCCTTGGGATCAATCCACCTGTCCACCAGGTCTTCGGCCTTTTGGTCGATCATATCCTTGACGATTTCACCGATATTTTCGCCCTGAAGGATGTCCTTGCGCAGCGAGTAGATGATCTCGCGGTGCTGGTTCATGACATTATCATATTCCAGCAGGTGTTTCCGGATATCGAAGTTATGCGCTTCGACCTTCTTTTGTGCATTTTCGATGGCCCGGCTGATCAACTTGTGTTCGATCGGCTCTCCTTCCTCCATGCCAAGACGGCCCATGATGGAAGACATGCGGTCGGAGCCGAAAATCCGCAGCAGGTCATCTTCGAGGGACAGGTAAAACCGGGAAGAGCCGGGGTCCCCCTGCCGGCCCGACCGGCCGCGCAGCTGGTTGTCTATACGCCGGCTCTCATGGCGTTCGGTGCCCAGCACGTGAAGACCGCCCAGATCCACGACACCGTCGCCCAGGACGATGTCCGTCCCGCGCCCGGCCATGTTGGTGGAAATCGTCACGGTCTTTGCCTGGCCCGCGCCTGCAATGATTTCAGCCTCGCGTTCATGATGCTTCGCGTTCAAAACAGAATGGGGGATGCCGGCTCTTTTAAGCATTTTGCTCAGCATCTCTGATTTTTCGATGGAGATGGTCCCCACCAGCACCGGCTGGCCTATTTGGTAAAGATCCTTGATTTCTTCGACCACCGCAGAGAACTTCTCCCTCTCGGTCTTGTAGATAACGTCAGGGTGATCTATCCTGATCATCTTCTTGTTGGTGGGAACCACGACGACATCGAGGCCGTAGATATTATGGAACTCGGCCGCTTCGGTGTCCGCGGTGCCGGTCATGCCCGCCAGCTTTTCGTACATCCTGAAAAAATTCTGGAAGGTGATGCTAGCAAGGGTCTGGTTCTCCCCTGCCACGCTCACCCCTTCCTTGGCTTCCACAGCCTGATGGAGCCCGTCACTCCAACGCCGTCCCGGCATCATCCTTCCGGTGAACTCATCGACTATCATCACCTGGCCGTCTTTTATCACGTAATGGACATCCTTTTCGAACAGCCAGTAGGCCTTGATCAACTGCTGGGTTGCGTGCAGAAGTTCGGAAGAACGCATATACCGGTCTTCAAGCTCCCGAAGCTGTGAAGCCTTTTCCTCTTCGCTGAGGTCTTCAGCCTCGCGAATCCCATGGCTGTCTTCGTCGAGGTCCGGCAGAGTAAAGGAACCCAGCCCGCTGGAACTCAGCATCTGGATTCCTTTTTCAGTCAATTCGACCGCGTTGCTTCGCTCGTCGACCGTGCAGAAAAGAATCTGGTCCAGCTCCGGCAGCATCTTCTGGGAACTGAGCATGCTTTCCATGCGCTCGATCTGCTTTTTAAGGGCCTGCCGCCGAGCAAGGATGTCCAGAAAAACCGGGTTCTTTGGGTCCCCCCTCTTTACCTGCACCAATTTCTCTATCACCGCATCGTCCAACTCCTCATTTCCGTCCAATGAAGAGCGGATGTCGGACAACAAGGATCTTATAATGGCGCCCTGCTTTTTCCTGAGAGTGACCGCCATCGGTTTGACCTGTTCGTAAATCTTGGTTTCGCTCTGCTCCACCGGGCCGCTGATTATAAGCGGTGTGCGCGCCTCATCGATAAGGATGCTGTCCACCTCGTCGACGATTGCGTACTGGAAATCCCTCTGTACGCATTCATCGGCTGAAAACTTCATGTTGTCCCTCAGATAATCAAAGCCGAACTCGTTGTTGGTACCGTAAGTAATATCACACGCATAGGCCTCTTTGCGTGCCCTATCGTCCAGGCCGTGTACAATCACGCCCACCGAGAGACCGAGAAACCTGTAAATTTTTCCCATCCACTCCGCGTCGCGCCTGGCCAGGTAATCGTTGACTGTAACAAGGTGGACCCCGCGCCCGGTCAGGGCATTGAGGTACAGCGGCAAAGTGGCTGCAAGTGTTTTTCCTTCACCGGTTTTCATCTCTGCGATTTTCCCGTTATGAAGCACGATGCCGCCTATCAACTGCACATCGAAGTGCCGCATTGCGAGAGTCCGCACAGATGCTTCCCTCACGGCTGCGAAAGCCTCGGGAAGAAGCTCGTCCAGGTTTTCCCCGTTGGCCAATCTTTCCTTAAATTCCGCTGTCTTGCCTGCCAGGGCTTCGTCCGAAAGTTCCTTGAAATCAGGTTCAAGCTCGTTTATTCGCTCCACGACCGGTTGCATCTGCTTGAGTTCGCGGTCGTTCTTGCTCCCGAATATACTTTTGACAAAAGATTCAAACATATTTTCCTTTCAGCGAGATGATTCCTAATTATTCAAAAGAACGTTGTATACTATAGTGTAAAACATTCATTTGTTCCCGTCCCTGATGCCGACGGCTTCTCATTGTTCTCCCATGGCCCTTAACAATCTAGCACGGGCCACATTGTGGCCGTAAA
>CAYXDR010000238.1:4697-5376 GCA_964463515.1 uncultured Desulfobacteraceae bacterium
AATCGACGCGGGCCCTGGTTAGAAGTGTTTGCGCATCAAGCACTTCGGTTATAGTGTTAACCTGGGCTCGGTAACGTTCTTCATTTACACGAAGGTTCTCCTCGGCCTGCTCAAGCGCCTTGCGCGTGGTAGGGATGTTTTTTTCCGCCTCTTCCAGTGAGAGTACTGCAGATTTAACCTCAAGCCGTATCCTATCCTCGAGGGCCTGTTTATCGTAAAGCAGTTCCGACTTAGCCCTGGCCTTCTCGGCGACGGCATTCCGCGTTTTTCCCCACTCCCACAGCGTCCAGGTGAGCCCGGCGGTCACATCCCAGCTGCTGGAATCGTGAACCAGGCTTCCGCTCACGTCCGGTTCGTCGCCTTGCCGCGTGTAACGGTAGGTCAAACCCACCTCCGGATAATAGGCGCTCTTGGCCAGGGTAATTTCCTGTTCGGCCCTTGATAGGGCGGCTTCGATCATTTTCATTTCAGGGCGCTGCTCGATCGCCCTGTTCACATAATGCTCAAACTCACCTTCACTGGGGTTGTATGCCAGGATGTCTTCAAGGGATACCGGGGTTTCAATGGGCCGAGAGAGAATATTGTTGAATGAACTTCTTGCCAGGGACGCTCCGTTCAAAGCCTCGACAAGATTTTGCCTGGCCTTGGCCAGCTCGACTTCGGCCTTGAGCACGTCGTT
>CAYXDR010000239.1:0-5363 GCA_964463515.1 uncultured Desulfobacteraceae bacterium
GGTAATCGATCGGGACTGGCAGCCAAGACTCCAGGCTGCCGGGGCCTGCCTCTGCGAAGCACTCGCCCGGCGTAGCGGTATAAACCTGGCCGCTGTGGATGTCATCTTTCCGCTGGAAGATCCGGCTCCGGCCCCTTTACTTCTGGAGATAAACTACTTTTTCGGCAGAAGAGGGCTCGGAGGATCCGAAAACTATTATCAGCTTCTGCTCGAAGCAGCCCGGCAGTGGCTTTCGACACTGGGCTGCGATCCCCGTCGTGTGAGGCTGGCATGAAATCCTAAACAACCGAAGTACCATACACCCTCACCTCCACCCGCCTCGTCCTGGGACCATCGAATTCACAAAAAAAGATTTTTTGCCATGTCCCCAGCAACAAGCGTCCATCTTCGAGAATAACCGTTACTGAACTTCCTATCAGTGATGTTTTCAAATGACTGTCCGAGTTTCCCTCCAGATGATGGTAAGCAGGGTCTTTCGGCACAAGTCTCTCAAGCGTTTGAAGGATGTCCGAGCATACCGCGGGATCGGCTCCCTCATTTATGGTGACACCGGCGGTCGTGTGGGGCACATATACAATGCATACGCCGTTCCCACCGCCGCGGCTTACGGCCTCCTCCTGCACCTGGGCTGTAATATCGATCATCTGCGATCGGGAAGAACTGCTAACTGAAAAACCCATATCAAGATCCTCCTCTCTCGGTTGGCTTTCACCTGCGAAAAACCGCTCCGGCTGACCCGTTTAAAACGCCTAGCAAAAGAAATCGATACTGTCAAACCAGCTTTCTCGTCCTGTCGCACTTGAAAATATGAAGGGCTTGCTCTAACATGAATATTAACGGCATCGTAACAAGTCAAAATAACGATGCCCCTCGGCGTCGGGGTCGCTATCGGCATCGGTATCGGAAGTTGATCAACGCTCTTTTCGACCCCGATACCGATTCCAACCCCGACGCCGATAAGCCGGGGATGGCACTTTTTACGAGGACATCAAGGATGGTCATTAAGCTTTGAAAACATACAGTTTCAACACATCAGATATCGAAACGCTCTATCGCAAACTGGGCTACCGGTTCAAAAACCAAGAAATTATCGTCCAGACATTCAGGCATGCCTCTTTTGTGAACGAACAGCCTGGAGTTAAGCCCGAAGACAATGAAAGGCTTGAGTTCCTTGGAGATGCCGTCCTCGAGCTGGCGGTCACGCATCTGCTGATGGAAAAATACCCGCATGCCGAGGAGGGGCGGCTTTCAAAAATGAGAGCTTTCATCGTCGACGAAACCGGCCTTCACCGCCTCGCAGTGGAGCTCGAACTGGGGCGATTCCTGCAGCTGGGCCGGGGAGAAGAACAAAGCGGGGGCAGGGAAAAGCCTTCGATTCTGTCCGACACGATGGAAGCCCTTTTCGGCGCGATCTACCTGGATGGCGGATATGATAATGCCCTTAGGACAACCCGTCGGCTGTTCGAGCCCCTGCTGCAGAACTTAAGCGGGAATTTTCTCAGCCAAGACTTCAAAAGTCTGCTCCAGGAATTCACTCAGAGGGTTTACAAAGTGCTGCCGGTCTACCGGCTTGAAGAAGAAAGAGGGCCGGCGCACCACAAGGTTTTCCGGGTAGCGCTGGCGGTTGCCGACGAAACCGTCTCCTCCGGTGAAGGAAAAAGCAAGAAGGAAGCCGAACAGAAAGCAGCCGAGGAGGCTCTTCGTGTACTTGAGGGACGGGCCGGCGAATGATAGTTCCTGTATTCATTCCACACCTGGGCTGCCCCCACCGCTGTGTGTTCTGCGAACAGAAAAAAATTACCTCCCAACAGGGGCCGGCTGTTGGAGCCACGGAGGTTACGGCCGTAATCGAACAGGCGCTGGCGTCCCCCAGGTTCTCGCCTCTGGCTGAAAATGAAATCGCGTTTTACGGTGGCACCTTTACAAGTCTTCCCGCGGAAATTATCAAGCAACTGCTCGGGGCAACGGCCCCCTACCTGGATAAAGGGCTGTTTAAGGGCGTCCGCGTTTCCACCAGGCCGGACGCCATAACCCCCTCCATCTGCGAGATGATTGCCGGCTACGGTGTCAAAACCGTCGAGTTAGGCGCACAATCAATGAACGACGAAGTACTGAAGCTGAGCGAGCGCGGCCACAAGGCTGCTGATACTGTGAGCGCCGCTATGCTGCTAAAACAAAGGGGTTTTAAGCTCGGTGTTCAGATAATGCCCGGGCTTCCAGGCGATTCTGAAAATGTTTTCAATAAAACCGTTTCTGAAGTCGTCCGCATCCGGCCTGACATGGTGAGAATCTATCCGGTCGTCGTGATAAAGGGCACAGCACTTGCGCGTTGGTACCGCGAGGGCAGATACACTCCGCTCAGCCTCGAAGAAGCCATCGAGCGCTGCCGGTATGCCTGCATGAAATTTGACGAGAAAGCCATTGCTGTCATCCGAACCGGGCTGATGAATTCTTCATCTCTCCGTGAGCCCGGCCAGATTCTGGCCGGGCCCTGGCACGAAGCATTTGGACACCTGGTCAAATCAAGCATTCACCGTACCAGGATCGCGCCGATGCTCCCGGTTGAAAAGTGGCGGGGCCGCAGTGTGGTCATAGGCTCACATCCTCGAGAGATTCCTCTTTTGAGAGGATACAAAAACGAAGGCATTGACTGGCTTGAAAACCGGCTCGGCGCCTCAGTGGCTGGAATAGCTGCTGATGAAAGCCTTCCTCCAGGGCATATCAGGGTGGAGGGGCTATGAGTTTCCGTTCCGGATTTGCGGGGTTGGTAGGGCCACCCAATGCCGGTAAGTCTACTTTGATGAACCGAATTATGGGACGCAAGATCGCCATCGTCTCGCCGAAGCCGCAAACCACGAGAAACAGGATTTGGGGTGTTTTTCACGGGAAAGATCACCAGATCGTCTTTGTGGATACACCGGGAATTCACCCCACGAAAACCCTTCTTCACAGGAGCATGGTGGCTTCGGCCCTCGCGGCGGCGCACGAAGTTGATATTGTAGTTCTGTTGCTGGAAATGAGTAAAGCAGATTCGCAGGAAACCGCCAAGCTCATTTCCGCTGCTGGCCTGAAAGACAAACCCTGTCTGCTTGCCATAAACAAGATAGATACCGCCCCGCTAGAAGCGGTTCTGCCCTTGATCGAAAGGTTATCTGCACAGCATTCGTTCGATGAAATAATACCTGTCTCGGCACGGACAGGCCTTGGGGTTGATTCCTTGATTAAGTCGATCGAATCTAGGTTATTGCCAGGACTTCCTCTTTTTCCTCCGGACATGGACACCGACCGTTCTGAAGAATTCACTGTTGCTGAAATCATCAGAGAGAAAATCTATCTGTTTGCCCGCCACGAACTTCCGTACTCAACGGCCGTCAGTGTCGATGCCATTGATGAAAAGGATACGGGCCGTGAGATTGTCTGGGTCCGGGCCACGATACATGTCGAAAAGGGGTCTCAAAAAAGAATTGTCATAGGAAAAGGCGGCGGCATGATTAAAAAAATAGGCATAGCCGCACGCCGAGAACTGGAGATGTTGCTTGGAGTTTCGGTTTATCTCGACCTGAACGTCAGGATAGAAAAAAACTGGAGCAAAAACACTCAAGCCCTCAGGCGTCTCGGGTATTAGTCGGTTTGACTTCGTGCAGCAGTGGGCGTATATTAAAGTGTTTGTAAAAAGAAAAGGAGAATGCCGATGCCGATATTCGAATTCAGATGTTCCGATTGCGGCCATATTTTCGAGAAACTGTTCGTTTCATCAAACGAAGAGATATCCCTAACCTGTCCACGATGCGGATGTCAGTCCCTTGACCGGGTTGTCAGCAAAACGAATTACACCGTCGGGGCCGGACCAGGCCAAAAAGGCGCCTCTATCAGCGCCAACACCTGTTCTTCGGGCTCCTGTATGACGATGGAAATCCCCGGGCACACGAGATGAATGGAAAAACCCGAACAAAGAGAATGCCATGAGCCTTAGTTCCACAGGCAGTAAAATATTCAAACGCCCTGCCTGCCCTTTCTGCGGCATGCCTGTTAAAAGGCCTTCCGAACCCCAAACCCACCTGCCGGTCGAAATGCCCATAGGCTGCTGTTCATGCGGAGCTGTCTATGCCTGTGACGAAACAGGGCATAATCTTGGGGCTGCGATGTTAGAAGCCCTCATGTACGCATGCGGCCTGGATGCCGATCTTGCTGCCGGGTTGCTTCCTGAAGACGACTACCTTCAGGAAATCGTGGAACGCTACGATTACGTCTCCCACCTTATTGTGCCGGGAGGCGCCATGGAGGGCCGGCGGATAAGAGGGGCGCTCTTCTTCATACGGCTCCACGAAGATGTACAGGAGGTGACGCGTGCCCAGGCCGAACGCATCATAAGCCGAAGTTCTCAACGCCTCCTGAAAGGCGGCGACACACAAGCCCAGGTATCAGCACCTCCCCTGACAAAAAGACAGGTGGAAACGCTGGTGGAAGGCTATGATATTGATGCTGCGATCAAGGCGGCCCCTGGAGACAGGAAGCTCGTGCGTAATCTTCAAAGGCTGCTTTATTCCGGAGATACACTTACCCGCAAACGCGCCGCAGACATTCTCGGCCGGGTCTGCGCGGTTATAGCCAAGAACAACCCCGGGGGGGTATCGAGACTGCTTCAGACTTTTTTTACCGCAATTTCGGATACTGCTGCATTCACCTGGGGCGCATTTGAAGCCATAGGGGAAATCATACGCTGCGAACCTGTTTTTTTCGGTCCGTATGTCACTTTTCTTGCCCCGCACCTAGCCGATGACACTCGAATTCCACAAACAGTTGAAGCTATGCAGCGAGTTGCGGAAACACGGCCGGAGCTGTTGCGGAAAACCGCCTTCCGCATGAACCGCTTGCTGAACCACCCGGATCCTTCGGTACGGGGAAATGCGGCCCGGATTCTCGGTTTCCTGGGTTCATCAGAAGCGGCTGACCAACTCCGGCGGCTCTTATCCGACCCGGCCAAGCTGAGCATTTATGCTCAGGGGCGTATCCGGCAGGTCTCGGTTGGTGAACTTGCCGCCGAAGCTTTAAAAGCATTGTGAGCCCATGGTGCCGCCCGGATCGAAACATCACGCAAAGCCCAGCGGCCGTAGACTGAATTCATTGTCCGCACGGGGGCCTGAGAGTCTTCCCTCGATGCTTTACGCCGATGAAAAGGGGCGAATTTACGACCATTCATTCTACCGCATGGCTGGTTTTTCGGGAGAAAAACCTTTTCCCGTCAAGCAGGGCGACATAATCGATATGCCTGGATTCAGCAAGCTCTTTTTCATCCCCGACTGCCCACCCTTGGGCCTTAACCCTGAAACAGGCCGGTATGTAACCGTAAAACAGGCTCCTGT
>CAYXDR010000240.1:0-5343 GCA_964463515.1 uncultured Desulfobacteraceae bacterium
ATAGCGACCCCGACCCCGAGGGACATCGTTATTTTGACTTTTTACGATACCATCACTGTTAGCATTTAGGTAGTCGTGTCTCACTCATCATCTTCGTAAAGATCGCAGACCTTGTCCATCCAATCGTCTATCTGGTCCCTGTAATCGTCCGGTTTTGCTTCCATGCCGCAGGACCTGCAGACTACCCTGGCGTTGCATCATCTTCCCCTGAGCTCCGCTTTACCTCCGCAGTATATGCAGATCAACGAATCCATCGCCCGTTGTCCCTAGAAGTGGAATATGATGCCATCGCAAAAAGCCGGCCTATGCCGCAAAGCCGGCGTTTATCAGCTGAACTGCTCTTTGAGGTAGCCCTGCAGCCTGTGTTCGAAGTCAAGCTCCCAACCCCCCTTGTAGACTATGTGCGAGGCTATTTCGCTCGCCAGTATCGCGAATTTGATTTTCTGGGGCATTCCTTTCACCCGCCTCCGGAATTTTTTGTTTTTCCCGATAAAGGCAGGCAGATGGTTCACTATGACCCGCTCGAACAGGGGCTGGTCTGCAAGTTCAGGCCGGCCCTGAAAGTATTCAAACAGCCGCCCGTAGTGGTCATTTATTTCCGTGCTGATGGATTGGCTGATTTGGGTATAAAGTTCCGACCCTTTACGTTCACCGTGCCGCCTGAATATCAATTCCGCTTCGGATTCAGCTCTCTTCTCGAGAATCTGGAGCACATCGGAGACGTATTCTTCCTTGTGCAGCAGGAATTCCTTTTCCGTCATGAGAAGGTTTGCAAGAATTTCATAGGACGATGAAATCACCCCGCATTTGTTTGCACTGGCATCCCTGAGAATGATCACTCCCTGCTTCTGGATTTCCTCCCTTGCCCTTGGCGTGATAAAGGAATTAGCCCCTTCGGTAATCACCCTGACGGTGGGACCCTGACCTTCAGGAAACAGTTTAGACCAGTTGCTTTCGTCTATCGCATCGGGCCTCCCCCCGCAGGGAAGAAAAAGATCGGTTTTGGTGTAAAACATCAATTCGCCTATTTCCCGCTGAAACTCATCCAGTGTGATCCAGGTTTCCTCAACCCCTGCGGCGGTCTTGGTAACCTTGCGGTAAAGAGACCTGAGCCCTTCCTGACGTTTTATTCCCCGGAAAAGTATGCAGCCTCCGGGATGGAGTTGTTCAGGGTTGAATTTATCCAGGTCATGATGAAGCACCAGGCGCGAGAGTTCCGTGGGGTCGGCTCCTTCAGGATCGTAGAATCCGGCCGTTCCGTCGACTATGCTGAGGACCTTTCCCTGAGGGCAGCGTGCCAGGATAAGCTTCATCGAATTTCCCGCCACATCGCCGTTGGGGCCTCCTGTGAAACGGACGGTGAAAGGGTCTCGGTTAATGTCGATCCCGATATGTTTCATCGCGATTTCAGCGGATTTTACCACTCCCCTGGAGGTTACGCCGTATTCCTTGTGGTTGATGCCGATGCGTTTGCTCGAGATGATACCGATTCCCATCATATAGCCGCGTTTGACAGCCTGCTTGGCGATCAGCTCGATCATGTTGTCGTGCAGGTTTTCATCCGGTCCGATCTCTATGGGCTCGTCATCACCGTAGTAGTCCAGCACCCTGGGGTTTTTCGGCTTTCCGTCCCGGGTGACGAAAATATCCAGAAATGCGTTCAGAACACCATATTGGACCTTGTAGAGCCTTTGGGTCGTGTCATCGGGGGATTCCTCCCCCCTGGCATCCAGCAGAATCACCAGCTTGGAGCCGCCTTCGTAGATGTCCTTGTTTTTAAGGTGCTGGGTATGGGACAGGACGAACACCTCTTTGAACAAGGTGTTGCTGTTGGTGATCATTTCATCGTCTGTCCTGCAAATAACCGTTCTCCAGCCGCCCCTGGCAATGTCCGAAAAACCGATGTGGTATCCCACGGCGTAACGGCCGAAAAAGAAGGTGATCCTGAAGGGTTTTCCTTCAGGTAGTTCTTCTGTATATTCCGGACCCAGGTCGGAAAGATATTCGGGATCCAGCCGAAACGCCAGCGCGTGTTTTTCAGGAACGAAGAAGTTTGTCTTTAGTGTTCTTTGAACAAAGCTTAGTGCTGTTTTAAATATCTCTTTTCGGATTTCATCAAGATATCGCTGCCCGGTGTTATACGCCTCCAATTCCTTTACAGCTTCATCCAGCGCCTTGTGGTAACGGTTTTCCCTGTCGGCTATGTCAGGATTAAACCTGGAATTGAATAGTTCGATGATTTTAAGAGTCATCTCGGCATCGGATTGAAATGCGCTTTTAACTGTTCCCAGATCAAAACGGTCCGGCCTGGCCTGGGCCAAGGTGGTATGACAGAATGCGATCAGGGCATTGGTAAGGGATGCCTCCTCGCCGGTCATTATCCTTTTGGTTACGAAATGACGGTAGGCGTTTGACGAAGTTGAAAGCACCTGTGTGTTGTAGAGCTCTGCTTGAAGCGATCTGAATAGATCGGAGCCTTTTTCTATAAGCTTTCCGCCCCTGGCGATGACATAGAAAGTTCCCAGGAAATAGGGGTGGATACCGGTGCTTATAAGGAGAGAATAGGATCTGCGCACGCCGATGTCCAGCCTTTGAAAAATCTCGCTTATCTGGGTCATGAAACCCTTCTGCGGAGGGTTGCCCACGGAGAACATCAGCCGGGATTCTTTATAGAAGGGATCCTGGGTGGCCTGCTCCACATCCAGGTAGAGGCCGTCGTGGCGCTTGGCCTGCTGGTACAGCCACAGGATGCGGGCGGTTCTTTCGGGCGGCGAAATGCGTACATAGTCAGGGTTATTGATCCACAGGAGAGTCAGGTCGCGGTCCAAGTCCTTGAAGTTGTAATTTGGATAATACTCCTTCATCTGACCGGAAATCGACTTCTTGATGTCGCGCGGGATCCTGACGTTTTTGGCCTGGGCGACTTCACCGTGTTCTTTACGCTGAAATTCGAATTTCTGGAATTCCAGGTCCCTGTCCGACCCCGGCAGGGGTCCGTAGGAATGCCCCATTTCTGCGTAGGAGATTTCCCTCTCCTGGAGTGTTTTAAGTGTGGCATAAACCGAGCCGGGAAGGTTCAGCCGGGCTACGATCAATTTGTCTTCCTGATCGATAAGGGTTACTTTGAGCTGGCTTTCTATGCTTCGAAGCGATACCGAAAGGTTGACGATGGCTTCCAGGTCTTCTTTCATGGTAATGAAAAAGTACGGGTGCATATTGGCGTATAGCCAGTCCAGGTTTTCCGAGGCCTTTATTACACTGGCGCCCAGTTCTCGCTCTATCTGCCTGTAGAGCGCAGCATCCCTGGATGTCAACGCCTGCTGCAGCTCTTCGGTTTGAAAGCCTTTAGACTCAATCATAATTGGATCGCTCCTTTCTGTAACAACTCAAATATGATGAAACCGTGAAAAGACCAAAATCCACGTATATCGTCACCTTTCGACACGACACTGTGTCCAGGGGGACGATAAGTTCAAGTGCTTCCTGGTTCACTGCGATTTTCGCCGGGAAGTCATGATGTCGGCGCTACTCTAGTTTTACGATGCGTATTTAGCGTTTTTTTATTCCTTTCAGCTTTCGCCCGAAAATTCATCTCCAGTATTTTTTTTGTGGCATTTCATTGCAAAAAAATCAATATAAAATCTGGTTAGATATCTTTTTTCAGACAAATTTTTGTTTCCGCATCGAAATTATTGGGCCATGGCTTGCACAAAATTTATCAGGGTTCGCACCGGGATTCCGGTGGCGCCTTTTACAAGGTAGCCTTTTTCTTTCTCGGTGTCCGAAGTGCCGGCTATGTCCAAGTGAACCCATGGAACATTATTTGCGAAGAATTCCAAAAACTTGGCTGCTGCAATCGCTCCGCCCCAACGGTTCCCTATGTTTTTTATGTCCGCATTCTCGCTTTTGAGCAGTTCCTTGTATTCGTCAAACATGGGCATGAGCCACATGTGCTCTCCGGTTTCCTCCCCTGAGGAAGTCACCATGGAGCCCAGTCTGCTGTTATTGCTGAAAACTCCGCTGCAGACATCCCCGAGCGCCACGTGACAGGCACCGGTAAGTGTTGCGACATCGATTATTGCATCAGGGTTCATTGTTACGGCATAGCTGAGTGCATCGGCTAGTATCAGGCGGCCCTCGGCATCCGTGTTTAACACTTCTATGGTTTTCCCGTTCATCGCGGTCACGATGTCGCCGGGTTTAAGTGCTCCGCCGCCGGGCATATTTTCTGTCGCCGGGACGAGAGCCGCAACATTGATATTGATTTTGAGCCTTGATATCGCACCCACGGCAGCCATCACAGCAGCTGCCCCCGCCATGTCTCCTTTCATTTCGCTCATTTTTTCCGAAGGCTTCAGAGAAATTCCACCGGAATCAAATGTTATGCCTTTTCCGACGAGAGCTACATCGATTTTGTCGGAATCCCGCCCCTTATATTTCAAAACGATGAATTTAGGCGGTTGAAGGCTTCCCTGTGCTACTCCCATCAGGGCTCCCATGCCCAGGGATGCCATTTCTTCTCTTTCCAATACCTGGATATCCAAGTGAAAGCGCGAGGAAAGCTCCTCGGCCGCTTCGGCCATACGGGCGGGAGTCATGCTGTTTCCGGGTTCGTTGGCCAGGTCACGGGCCCAGTTGGAGGCTTCTGCTGTTATTAATCCGTCGGCAACACCTTTTTCCCGTTCAGGCGCTTCAGCAGGATCCCCGGTTATAACAATGCTGGCGATCGATCCGGGGTGGGACTTTTTGTCAGTCATGTAACGGCGGAAGGTGTAGAGGCCTAGCATTGCTCCTTCCGTTAAGGCCTGTGCCGATTTCACTGCGCCCATCCCCGCTATTGCCTGCTTTGAGGTCGAACAGGCAACTGATTTTACTGCCCGTTCTCTCAATCGCCGGCAGGTCTCGGCCATTGCTCCACGAAGTTTCTCCGCTGTGAGATCCTTCTTTTTACCGAGGCCGAGGATGACGATTCTTCCCGCCGGGAGCCTGCCCAAGGTGTGAAGTACCGTCCTTTCGTTGTATTTTCCGGTCGTTTCACCTGATTTTATCAACTTTGAAATCGCCTGGTCCATGGCATCGTCTGCCATGATGGCATCCCCTGAAGGCTTTTTAGCTCCTTCGAAATGGTATAAAATTATAGCATCGCTTTTTATCTTTGTTATTTCTTTTGACTCAATTCTAATGTTCATGTTTTTTTGTCCTTTGTTAAAGTGTAACTTTTTAATATATATTGAAAACGCAAAACAACATGACGGCCTCGTAAAAAGGCAAAATAACGATGTTTTTCTGGGTCGGGGTCGCTATCGGGATCGGTATCGGAAGCTGATCAACTCTCTTTTCGAC
>CAYXDR010000241.1:0-4592 GCA_964463515.1 uncultured Desulfobacteraceae bacterium
ACGTGAACATGCTTTCATGTATCTGCGCGATCGACAGGGCCGTATTCCCCGCACTCATGGACTACTGGGTGCCCGGCGTGGATGTGTGCGGGATTCACGAGCTTGTCGGCAATGCCTTGGTGTTCGATGACGAAAAGAAGCGGACAACCGATCTGCGCAGTGAAACCCTTCCTGGAATGGAGGATGAAGAAGATGTATGACGGAGGTAAGATCATAGCCGGGCTTATCATCGGAGTGGGCCTGCTTATGTCCCCGTTCTTTTTCAATTTGGGGAAAGCTGCAAAGGCGCCGACCGCCGAGCTTACCGAGAAGGCCAGGGAAGCCGGGCAGTGCGTTGCTCCTAAATCGTATATGCAGGCCTGGCACATGCAGCTGCTCGATGAGTGGCGGCATACTGTCGTGAGAGAGGAGCTTCGTTATACCGGCGAGGAAAGTGGCGATCTGCCCACCAGGCTTCTCAGCGACATGCGGGATGTCCTTTCCGGCGACACCGCTCAATTTTACAGCGACGGAGGCGAAAAGATTTATTACAAGAGCCTTCAGGAGACCTGTATGGATTGCCACAGCAACAAAAGCCAATTCTGTGATCGGTGCCATGATTATGTGGGTTTGGATCCCTATTGCTGGGATTGTCACATCGAGCCTAAGGAGAATATGTAATGGGCATGGACAGAAGAAACTTTCTGAAGGTCGCTGGTCTTTCGACCCTGATGGCCGCAGGCGGAAAGGCGGCAGTTGATGTCCTCGCCCCCGGTGATCTTGAAGCATCTATGAAGTCGGTTCCTCTTACAGAAGGGAAGCGGTGGGCGATGGTTATCGATATGAGGCGAATCGACGACAAGATCATGGAAGCCTGCATCGATGCCTGTCACCGGGAGCACAATGTACCTGATGTCGGGAATACGAAAGATGAAATCAAGTGGATCTGGAAGGAAGATTACGAGCACAGTTTCCCCGGACAGCACCATGACTATGCATCGGAGAAATATGGAGGCAAATTTTTCCTGATTACATGCAACCATTGTACGAATCCTCCATGCTGCCGGGTTTGCCCCACCAGAGCTACCTGGCAGCGAAGCGACGGTGTTGTCATGATGGACATGCACCGCTGTATTGGGTGTCGTTTCTGCATGGCGGCCTGTCCTTTCGGGGCGCGGAGTTTCAATTACGGAGACCCCAGGAAAGCGCCCGAGAACCTTAATCCCGATTTTCCAACAAATCCGGGCTATCCTACACGTTCCAAGGGAGTGGTGGAGAAGTGCACGTTCTGTGCTGAGAGAATCGCCAAGGGGATGCTTCCTGCCTGTGTGGAGGCCGCCGATAAGTTGAAGGAAGATGTGCTTATTTTCGGAGACCTGTCGAATCCCGATTCGCGAGTCAGGAAAGCGCTCCGGGCTAATTATTCGATACGTAGAAAGCCTGAGCTGGGCACGGAACCGAACGTTTTCTATATAGTATGAGGTCGTTATGCTGGATAAAGCGTTACGCGGAAGTAATCGGTATTGGTGGTGGATCCTGTCACTGCTCGGGGTGATGGCCATAGGCTTTTTCTGCTACCTTTATCAATACAAAATGGGGCTTAAAGTCACGGGTTTGAGCAGGGATGTCTCGTGGGGATTTTATATCGCCCAGTTTACCTACCTGGTCGGAGTTGCGGCAGGAGGGGTTATGGTTGTAATGCCTTATTATCTCCACGATTACAAGGCATTCGGCCGAATTACAATCCTGGGGGAATTCCTGGCTGTTGCCGCCGTTACCATGTGCCTGCTGTTTATATTCGTAGACCTCGGAAATCCTGTCCGGATAATGAACGTTATCATGTATCCTACGCCCAACTCGATTCTGTTCTGGGATATGATTGTGTTGAACGGGTACTTGTTTCTGAACATCATCATCGGCTGGAATGTTTTGAGTGCGGAGCGCAAGGGCATTCACTATCAATCGTGGGTGAAGGTGTTAATTTATATCTCCATACCATGGGCCTTCAGCATCCACACCGTGACGGCTTTCCTCTATGCCGGGCTTCCTGGCAGACATTACTGGTTGACGGCCATTATGGCTGCACGCTTTTTGGCTTCTGCATTTGCCTCGGGGCCGGCAATACTTATATTGCTTTGCCTTATCGTCAGAAGATACACCAAGTTCGATCCAGGCAGGAAACAGATCCAGACTCTTGCCGGCATAGTCACCTATGCCTTTGTGCTTAATGTGTTTTTCTTTTTGCTGGAGGTGTTTACGGCCTTTTACAGCCAGATTCCAGGCCATATGCACCCAATCGAGTACCTTTTTGCCGGGCTGCACGGCCATAACGCTCTTGTTCCATGGATGTGGGCCGCCGCGGTGTTTTCGTTGATTGCGCTGGTGTTGTTGATTGTACCCGCCAGCAGGCGCAGGGAGTCCACACTTATTGCAGGCTGCATCGCCGTGTTTATTTCCACATGGATCGACAAAGGCATGGGACTTGTCGTAGGAGGGTTCATTCCCAACCCATTTGAAAGAGTCACCGAGTACTGGCCTACGGCGCCGGAACTGGGTATTACACTGGGGGTATGGGCTACCGGCTTTTTCGTGTTGACCATACTCTTCAAGATAGCTGTTTCGGTTAAAGAGGAGGTTGGTGCCTAACTGGTCGTGTTCGGGGATAGCGGTTGACGATGGCGAATTTTCGGTTTATCTGCGGCCGGAATCCGTGGCTGATTTAAGGGTGCAAAAGTGCTTGACAGCACCTGGGGGCTCTGTTAGATAACGCGCTAATTTATTGAAAGTGCGCGTGTATCCCGGCGTGCACAGAGCAGTATGTTGGCGTAAGGGTTCCAGGCTGTTGCCGTTGAGTCCTATGGGTAGCTGCGCGGGATTTTTATTATTTTTATACACTATCTGGGAGGTTGAGTCCTATGGGTTATGAAGTGGTGGTTGATCATGACAAATGTGAAGGCTGTGAAGAATGTGTAGAGGTTTGTCCCGTTGACGTCTATGAGATGGAAGACGGCAAATCCGTTCCGGTGAATGCGGAGGAGTGCCTTGGCTGTGAAAGCTGTATAGAGGTTTGTGAGGCCGAGGCGATAACCGTTACCGAAGTGTAATCCGTAACACTGCGTTTTTTAGAAAAAGGGCCGCTCGTTCATTGAACGGGCGGCCCTTTTGTCTAACAATGTTTTTTTGTAATGCAGGTGTCTATTCCACGTGACACCCCGAACATTTTCTGTAAGGGGCCTTGTCGTCGTCGCCGACTTCCTTATGGCAGCCTCTGCAGTTTTTGTGGAATGCATTATTCAGTTTATCCGCATTTCCTTGTTTTTTATTTAAATCATGGCAGGTCATGCATTTTTTGACTTCCATGTCTTCAGTCCAAACATTTTTACCGTCTTCGTATTCATGGTGGCATTCCTCGCATGCAATACCGTAATCATCCGAGTGCTCCTGGTGATGGAAGTGAACAGGCGGCTTTAAATCCCTCTTGTATCCCTCATGCTCGATAACGATTTCACACGGAAGTTCAGCGGCGGTGAGAATCCCGGCCGTGACAAGAGATGCGGCAGCGGTTAGTGAAATCATGACAGCGGCCAATTTCCGATTGAAACGCATTGTGTGTACCTCCTTTAGGGTTGATGCTGAATGGCGATTTTATTATTTGCGGCATAAGCCTTGGACGAAGAAATTGGTTCGGACTATATAAAACGGTCACTTTGGTGTCAAGTGAATCCTTGAATTGATTTGCATTGACACAGCTCTGTGTGCGGCCTATTATGCCTTTGATATTATCAATCTTTCCTGAAAAGAACCGTATTTTCTCGCAGGTTCGATGTATGTTAATGGTTCCCGGAAATTTTGCGTTTGATTTTCTCGTTTGGAATGTATGAAAGCCTCAAAGGCCGGTGTGTAAGTGAGGGCTTTCCATTCGTTATTTACGCCGGATTCTTGATCGTTACTGGAGAAATACGGAAGAATGGTAGTGTTTGTATCATAGTGTAACTTCATTAATAAGCGGCTAAAGAAAAATTGGGTTTTATGAAAGGAGACATCGTGAAGACGGTAAAGATTATGCCCTGTCTGGACATGAAAGACGGGCGGGTGGTAAAAGGGGTTAATTTCATAAACCTCCGGGATGCCGGCGATCCGGTTGAAAACGCACGATTTTACCAGGAAGAGGGGGCTGACGAACTGGCGATGCTGGATATTGCAGCAACCCTCGAAAACCGCACAACCAGGCTCGAATGGGTGGAAGCGGTTTCCTCGGTGATTGATATCCCGCTTACCGTTGGAGGAGGCGTCTCCAACCTTGATGATATTAAGATGCTTTTTGACGCAGGTGCCGACAATGTTTCCATGAATAGTGCAGCAGTAAAATGGCCTTCTTTGATCGAGGCGGCAGCGGATGCTTATGGCTCGATCAGGATCACTATTGCGATCGATGCCCGCCGAAACGACAGCCTTCCTTCTGGTTTTGAACTGGTTGTCGCAGGTGGCACGAAACGAACAGGGCTGGATGCCATAGAGTGGGCACAGCGCTGTGAATCGCTTGGCGCCGGCGTGCTTCTCCCGACAAGCATGGACGGAGACGGAACCGGAAACGGTTACGATATTTCTTTCAT
>CAYXDR010000241.1:4602-5336 GCA_964463515.1 uncultured Desulfobacteraceae bacterium
ACGGGCCGTTTCCGATGCTGTGGGTCTCCCGGTGGTGGCTTCCGGGGGGGCGGGTAGACTGGAGCACTTTTCCGAGGCTGTGATAGATGGGGGGGCTGCTATCCTTCTTGCCGCTTCGGTTTTTCACTTCCGGACTCTGAGCATCCGCCAGGTGAAAGAACACCTGCACGAAAAGGGAATCGGCGTCCGGCTCGACCAGTGATTGTTCTTTTCAGCCTTTCGGTTGGAATCTACTGCTGAATTATCCTGCAGAAATTTTCATGAATTTAGGTGATGAGGGTATAAGCGTTGTACGGTATGAGCGGTTTTTATCTGGATGTTGATTTGACCTCGGGTGAATCAACGTGCGTGGGGTATGACGAAGAAGTTTATCGCGCATACCTTGGCGGCAACGGGCTCGGAGCGAAAATCCTACGGGATACAGTGCCCATAGCCGCGGATCCGCTCGGAGCGGAGAACGGGGTTGTCTTTACCGTGGGCCCTCTTACGGATACACCGCTTTGGGGGACAAGCCGCGGGCATGTCTGCGGATTTTCTCCTCAAACAGGGTTTTTCGTTGATTCTAACTTTGGAGGAAAATTCGCGGTCGTTCAGAAAAGAACCGGCTTCGATGCTGTGATGATAAGGGGAAAATCCGCGGAGCCGGTATATGTGCTGGTGACCGAGGATGGGGCCGAAATAAAACCCGCCGGATCCCTTTGGGGGAAAACCACGGAGGAAACCATACGGGAGCT
>CAYXDR010000242.1:0-5324 GCA_964463515.1 uncultured Desulfobacteraceae bacterium
TATCGTCGGGGGGGCCCCAGTGAGTCAAGAATTTGCCACCCGAATCGGTGCCGACGGCTACGGCGCAGACGCTTCCAGGGCTGTGGACATGGCCAAAAAGATGCTTGTGGCATGAAATGAAATACGGTCTGGGCATTGACGCGGGGGGGACGTACACAGATGCAGTTCTCCTGGAATACTCCAGCGGTAAGGTTATTGCCAGGGAAAAGGTACTTACGGATCGCAACGATCCTTCCGACAGCATCCGAAAAGCGCTGCTTTCCTTTGATGCGGAATCTCTGGCGCGTGTTACCATGGTTTCATTGGCTACTACTTTCGCGACCAATGCCATCGTGGAGGACCGCGGGGCCGAAGCCGGTCTGATCCTGCTCGGGTATAAAGAACGCCCCCCCGAAATCCCTGTTTATGCCAGGCTGATGATGGCTGCCGGAGGACATACCGTCACCGGGCTTCCCCAGGCGGCGCTGGACATAGCCGATTTGCGCAAAAAAATCCGTCCCTTTGTAGAAGGCCTCGATGCCGTGGCTGTAGCTTCCTTTTTCTCCGTTCGCAACCCTGAACACGAGGAGTTAACAGCGCGGTTGATCCGGGATGTATGCGGGCTCCCCATTGTCCGGGGGCATCGGCTTTCCATGCGGCTGGATGCCGTCAAGCGGGCTACCACGGCCTGGTGGAATGCGCGTTTGATTCCGTTGATCAGTAACTTGATAAAAGCGGCAGGAACAGTTCTGGCGGAACGTAGTATCGATGCTCCCTTGATGGTTGTCCGCGGGGACGGCACCCTCATGTCTGCGGAAAGCGCCTTGGAGCGTCCTGTGGACACCCTGCTTTCCGGCCCTGCCGCCAGCATCCTGGGCTGTCGATATTTGTCCGGGTTAGACAGCGCAGTGATTGTGGACATGGGAGGGACTACCACCGACATCGCTGTGCTGTCAGAAGGCAAAGTGGCCATCGATCCACAGGGCGCCCAGGTGGGACACTGGAAAACACACGTCAAGGCTGCAAAAGTTCGAACTTTCGGGATCGGCGGGGACAGTTTAGTGGGTGTGGGTGAAAATTCCCGGATCACAGTGGGGCCGCGGAAAGTGTTGCCGCTGTGTCTACTTTCTGAAGGCCATCCCCATGTGCTGAAAACGCTGAAAACGATTCGACGCATTCTGGAGGGGGGTAACTCTAACGGCAAAAGCACGGTTCCTTGTTCATTTTATCTATTTCGGCGAACAGGGGACCACCGGCACCGTCTGCCCGAAGCCCTAAGCCGTGGCCCGGTCAGCGAGTTCCTGCTGAACCGTGACAACCGGAATTGGCTGTACCGGCGTGATTTGGAGCGATACGAGCGGGAAGACATCCTCATGCGGGCCTCTCTGACACCTACAGATATTCGGATCGCGACGGGAAGAGGTCCGACCGGCCTGGGGGACCGCCGTGCTTCCGAGATAGGGCTTGATATATTTGCATGTTTCATGGATATGTCACGGGACGATTTTGTGGAAGCTGTTGAAGAAGAAATCCGCCGAAATGTATGCCTGGAAACGGTGCGGCTTGTGGACGGCGGGCACAGCGGGAGCCTGGCCGGGCTCATGGACCGCTGGTTTCGAACCGAGCCGCCGCGCACCGGCCCGGTCGATCTGGACGTGCGGGTATCCTTGACTGTGCCCGCGGTCGGAGCCGGCGCTCCTGCGGCTGTTTGTCTTCCCAAGGCTTTCGAACGTCTTCACACGGGCTGTGTTCTGCCTGACCACTACGACGTCTCGGTGGCTGTTGGATCTGTTGTCGGGACGGTTGATGAAACCTTTGCCGCATTGGTCCGAAAAACAGATACCGGCCGATTCTCACTGCACACGGGAACGCTTCGGGCGGAATTCGACACCTATGAGGAGGCTGTACGGTCCGGAAGGAAGGATCTTGAAGAAAGCGCCCGGCTTAGCATGGAGAAAAACGGGATCCCGAAACCGCTTTTCGATTTTTCGTTGAAGGAAAACAAGGTTAAAAGTGGAAAAGGTGAGGAGATTCTTCTCGAAGCAGAGCTTTTGCTGCAAGCGACCGGCCGACCGGACCTTGCTCTTCAGAAAGACTTGTTCGGCATCTAATAACGGTTAAAAACGCATAACGATTTTTGAGGTCGCCGCCTACAGCCCCTATAAAGCTTATGATTCCATGGCGTCGATCAGGAGATTCAAGATGAGAAAGGAAAAGGACTCCCTGGGCGAACTACAATTGCCTGATGATGTGTACTACGGTGTTCAAACTGAACGGGCAAAGCAGAATTTTTCTATTTCAGGGCAGGAGATCAGCCATTATTCCCGGTTCCTGTGGTGCTTGGCAGCCATTAAGAAGTCCGCGGCCATGGCCAACCGGGACATCGGGGTCCTTCCCCCTGAGCTTGCGGAGGCGATCTGTCTTGCGGCGGATGAAGTGATGGCCGGAAAGATGGACAATCAGTTTGTTGTCGATGTTTTTCAGGGAGGGGGCCAGACATCGGCCAACATGAACATGAACGAAGTCATTGCGAACCGTGCCAATGAGATATTGACGGGCAGCAAGGGGTACGGGAAGGTCCATCCCAACACCCACGTCAACATGTGCCAGTCCACCAACGATGTGATCCCCAGTGCAGTAAAAATGGCTTGCTTTCTTCATCTCCAGGCAGTGATTGAAAGCATGAAACCCTTGGATGAGGCTTTCGAAAAAAAGACCGAAGCCTTTGCCGATGTTGTAATGTCAGCACGTACATGCCTGCAGGACGCCCTGCCGATCACTCTGGGCCAGAAATTCAGCGGCTACCTTGCGTTTCTCAGGAGGCAGCGAAAAAAGATCGAACAGGCGGCCGAAGACTGTCTCGTGATTCCTCTTGGGGCCACCGCTGTGGGGACAGGTCTGGGAACTTTCCCGGGCTACGCACAAGCTGTTTACACCCATTTGCCTTCCATCTCCCATTTGCCGGTCCGTCAAGACCCCAATTTTTTTGACGGCCTTCAAAACGGCGACGTTTACATACAAATTTCAGGGGCACTCAAATCTGTGGCGACTGGGTTGGCTAAAATCGCCGGAGACATGCGACTGCTTTCCTCAGGTCCGAGGGGCGGTTTCGGCGAGATAGATCTGCCGGCCACCCAGCCTGGCTCCTCCATTATGCCGGGGAAGGTGAACCCGGTCATACCCGAGATGATCGTTCAAGTATGTTATCAAGTGTGCGGGAACGATCTGTCGGTTTCAATGGCCGTCGAAGGAGGGGAACTTGATTTGAACGTTTGGGAATCATTGATCATGAAGTGTCTTTTCGAGTCATGCCGCCTCCTTCGCAACGGCATGCGTCTGTTTGCAGCGAAGTGTGTCGACGGAATTACAGCCAACCGGTTTGCCTGCCGGATTCATGCAGAGTCTTCGCCAGCCTTGATCACTGTGCTTTCACCCATCATCGGGTACGAAGCTGCCTCCGAAACGGTAGCCAAGGCGCTCAGGGAAGGAAACACAATAAAACAGGCGGTTCTGAGCCTGGGCCTGCTCAAACCCGAAGAGGCGGACCGTCTACTGGATCCTATTCAATTGACGGACCCGGAAAGAAATCAGAAGCTGCTGAAAAGTATTCAGAGCCGGACGTTTTCCTCCCCTGGCCCTGGTTGAAAAGTTTTCTCTCCTTCTTGGTGCCGGCTGTTTTTAAGTAGTTCTTTTTCCCGCCCAGCTAGTGGCTAACGGCTAACAGCTAAAAGCTAACAGCTAACAGCTGGAACGGTTCCGGCGTGGCCGGGGGGTTGGCTGCGGGACCTTCATATTTTTAAGTTCTCCCCGCTCGACCTTCCATCTCCCGATGAATCTCCCGCACCGACCCCCTGCGCGTCCGCCTCTAGGCTACAGCCGTATAAAGAAGTCGATGGATCGGGAATCGTCAACGATATCGAACGAGGAATGACAAAACATGAAAATCCTGCAAGAAATTTTTTTCTTGACAAGAAAAAAGCCTATTGTTATGAAACGAATCTACCACGCCAAAAAAAATTGTAATGAAAATTTCATTGCATACTTCAGCAATTTTCCTGCTGGGCCCTCGGCGGAAAGGAGATCTCCATGGCTTTAGAGTTTGATGCTGAAATCCAGAAGCGGGCGGAAACGCTTCACAGGGATGCTCTGGTGATTGATTGTCATTGCGATGTTCATCTTCATATGATCCGGGAACGCGGTAAGGGTCGGACGCACGTTCTCAGAGACACTTTTTTCGAACGATGGAAAAAGAGCGGCGTAAATGTCGTGGTGTTGAACACCATGGCCAAATTCGGCCCTGAGGTCTATCCTTATCGAACAAGTCCCGTCCACAATTATATGCTCATGGCAGACGCGGTTCACCAGGAAATCCTCGAAAGTTCGGAATGTTTTTACCCAGTGCTGTCGCCGGAGGATATTGAAAAAAACCGGGGAGGGGAGCGTATCGGTATCCTCCTGGGTCTGGAAGGTGCCGAACCTGTGGAGATGAACTTGGGATTTTTGAGGTGCTACCACCGTCTGGGGCTTCGAATCATGAACTTGACCTGGCATCAAAGAAATCAGGTGGCCGACGGTGTGGCCGAACCTTCAAATTCCGGTTTGTCCAACTTCGGGCGTGAAGTGGTCCGGGAGATGAACCATTTGGGTATCATGATCGATGTCTCCCATCTTTCAAAACGTGGCATCGATGATGTGCTGGATTTATCCACCCAGCCTGTCATCGCTTCCCATTCCAATGCGCAGGCGGTCTGCGGCCACGAACGAAACCTGGACGACAACCATATCCGACGGATATCCGAAGCCGGGGGGATGGTGGGGGTGGTTTTTCTCGGCCGGTTTGTTTCAGATCGCAATCCGAGTCTTTCCAACGTGCTTGAACACGTCCAGCATATTGAATCCATCGCGGGTCCGAAGCACATAGGCATGGGGCCAGACTTCACCGACAACTGCCAGGATATGATAATTTCCTCCAGGCGGGTGGCCGGGCCTAACCAACCGGTGGATGATGTCAGCATCCCTTATGCGAAAGGGCTCGAGACGATGGAAGAACTCCCCAATTTCACAGCAGGCCTGCTTTCTCTCGGCTATAGCGAAGAAGCGGTCAGGGGGGCTTTGGGTGAGAATTTTTTCAGATTGTTCGAGAAAATATTCGACAGCGGTTTTTCTTCCAATGGGAGTTAACGATGAACGCATTTTTTTGGGTCAAAAAGCAGGTGCACGGTCTGGCGCGCATTTTGGAGTATATTGGCTGGTTCATTATCCTACTCTGGGTCGTGTTGATGTTTGTAGGAACAATTCTACGCTATTTTTTCCGGAGTCCACTCATTTTTCAGACTGATGTGATT
>CAYXDR010000243.1:0-5281 GCA_964463515.1 uncultured Desulfobacteraceae bacterium
AGCCGTCATTCCGGCGTAGGCCGGAATCCAGAAGTCGTTGGAATCACTGGACCCCCCGACACAAAATTGTGTCGGGAGGTGACGATAGATGGGATATTTTGACGTTTTCGAGGCCATCAAAACTGTTGAGGCGGCGGTTAAGCTTCCTCAGGAGCCTGAGAAATCCATCTCGAAGCTGTAGACCCCGTCATTCAGGCTGCTGGTCACCTTGCAGTTGCTTTTGTGCACGATTTCCTGCATAGGCCTGTTGGAGCTGATGACTTCGGCAGTGAATCCGCTGATGCCGTTTCTCTTCGCGATGGTTATGAGGTAGCGCAGGAGGAAGCCGCCGATACCCCGGTTCTGCCAGTCGTCGCGGACTACCAGAGCAACTTCCGCGCGGTTGGTCTTGGTGTCCAGGTAATAACGTCCAATGGCAATTATTTCCTCCCCCTGGGGAGCCGGAATGGTGCCTACGATCGCAGTGTCCCGCCTGTGGTCCATATAGACGAAGTCCTGGATCTCTTTGTGGGGTATGGATTTCATTTCTCTCATGAACCGGTAGTAAATCGTGCTTCTGCTCAGCCGGTAGTGCAGGTCCTTTATCAGGCGGACGTCGGTGATTTTGATGGCTCTGAACTGAATCTGGGTGCCGTCGTCCAGGGTCATGGATGTTTTCAGCTCCTGCGGGCCGACCCGGATTTTACCCTCCACTTCAACCATTTCATGGCGCACGTAGTTGGCTTCTATGGCCTCTCTCAAGAGTTGTTCCCGGAAATCAGGGTGGGCAATGCTTATAAGTGCTATGGCCCGCTCCTCGATGCTTTTTCCGTGGAGATACGCGGCACCGAACTCGGTAACCACATAATGAACATCACCGCGGGTTGTGACTACCCCGGAGCCCGGGGTGAGCAATGTTACGATCCTCGACTTTGTTCCTTCTTCGGCTGTGGAGGGAAGGGCGATTATGGCCTTTCCTCCCGTCGACCTTGCCGCTCCCCTGTTGAAATCGACCTGCCCGCCTATGCCGGAGAAAAATTTAGTGCCAATGGAATCCGCGCAAACCTGTCCTGTAAGATCCACCTCGGTGGCGCCGTTCACGGCTACCATGCGGTTCTGGCGGCCTATTACGAATGGGTCGTTCACGTATTCTGTGGGCCTGAAGGAAAAAGACGGGTTGTTGTCCACAAACCGGTAGAGCTTGTCGGTGCCCATGCAGAAGCTCACTACATGCTTGCCGGTATCCAGGTTTTTTCTTTCCCCGGTGACCACACCGGCCTCGATCAGCCCTACGATGCAATCGGAAACCATTTCAGTGTGAAGTCCCAGGTCTTTCTTGCCGTACAAAAATTCCACAACCGCATGGGAGCTGTGGCCTATACCCAGTTCGATCGTTGCACCGTCATCGATCAGCGAGGCCACATTTTCGCCTATCTTTCGGGTGGTTTCATCGGTCTTTGGTTCATGGTATTCGAGCATCGGCAGGTCAACGGCCACAAGCACGTCCAGATCTTCAACATGCAGGGTGCAGTCCCCTGCGGTTCGGGGCATTCTCGGGTTGACCTGGGCGATAACCATCGCGGCGTTTTCGGCGGCACTTTTGACGATATCCACAGAAATGCCCAGGCTGCAGATTCCCCGCTCGTCCGGAGGCGTTATTTGTACCAATGCAACATCCAGAGGGATCTGGCCGGATCGAAAAAGCCTGGGGATGTCGGATAAAAAAATGGGGGTATAGTCCCCCATGCCTTTCTGGATTACATCGCGGACATTTTCGGCTATGAAAAAACTGTTGACCCGGAAGTTTTCCCGCATTTTCTTTTCTGTGTACGGGGCTTCACCCTGGGTGAGGAGATGTACTATCTCGGTGCCTGGCAGTTGGTCGGCCCGGGCAGTGAGCGCCTGCACGAGAACTTCGGGCTGGGCGCAACCCGTGCCGACGAAAACGCGCTGGCCTGGCCCTATCATGGACACAGCCCTGGCAGGGGTTGCGATAAGGTCGCTGTACCTGTTCTTCCAGTCGTTGCTGTATGTCGATTCTGAATTCATTTACCTTTCCCGATATATGAGTCAAATAGCCCCTGAGGCCGTCAAGTTAACTCCAGTCGTTTGCTTCATTTTACGCCAAGTGAAATTCTTGCGTCGGCTGCGATGGGTTCCGTCCCGATTTTCCCGACTATCAGTGGGTTTATATCCATTTCCGTGATTTGCGGGAAATCGGTTACCAGTTGGCTCATGCGCTGCAGGCTCCGCGCGATGGCCTGGAGATCGACACCTACATGGCCCCGTGCGCCGGTGAGAAGTTTGTAGCTCCGGGTGCTTTCGAGCATATGTAGAGCTTCTTCGGATGTTATCGGCGCCAGGTGGAAGCTCACGTCCTTCAGTACCTCGACGAATATGCCGCCCATTCCGAACATTAACATTGGTCCGAATTGGGGATCCCTGGTCATTCCGATTATAGTTTCACGGCCGAACGGGCACATTTTCTCGATATAGACCCCCTCCAGCCTGGCACCGGGTGCCTTTTGGCCTATCCGCATCATCATCAGGTCGTAGGCATCCCTAACCTGGCTTCGTCCGCTCAGGTTGAGCTTGACTCCACCGAGGTCAGATTTGTGGACAATGTCTGGAGACACGATTTTCATGGCGACAGGGTAAGTCACACGGTCCGCTATATCCATCGCCTCGTCTGCAGAGTAAGCCATGCCGCCCGGAGGAACATTGAAATCGTAAGCCCTCAGGATTTCTTTGGCTTTGACCTCGTTGACCTGGTGCCGGTCCATGCGCAATTGATGCTTTATGATTCGTTCCACCCTGCGCCGATTGACAGGAAAACGTGTGACAACCCTCGGGGGGCGTTTTTTCCAGGCCGCATAATCACACATGGCTTTGAGAGCCGCTACGGTTCTATCGGGGGAAGGATAGTCCGGCAGGTTCCTTGCTACCAGTTCCTCTCTGCCGGGCATTACGTCCTCTCCTCCCATGAAGCAGGCGAGCACCGGTTTGTTGCCCTTGATACCGGATGCTATGGCATGGGCCGTTTCGGCAGGTTTGGTCATCGCCTGGGGAGTCAGGATGACTATAACGGCATCTACGGATTCGTCTCCCTGGGCTGCTGCCAGTGCTGTCGTATACCGCTCCGGATCGGCGTCGCCAAGCACATCTATGGGATTGCCCACGCTGGCCGCTTCGGGAAGCTTCTTCTTGAGTGCGGTGGCCGTGCTGTCGGCAAGCACCGCCACATGCATACCCATTTTTTCCACTGCGTCAGCGGCCATGATACCCGGGCCTCCGGCATTGGTGATTATGGCCACCCTGTCACCCTCCGGCAGCGGCTGCATGGCCAGGGCTGTTGCATAATCGAAGAGTCTTTCAAAGGTTTCGGCCCGGATGATCCCGGAACGTCTGAAAGCGGCGCCGTAGGCAATATCGGCGCCGGTCAGGCTTCCTGTATGGGAGGAAGCCGCCTTCGTGCCGGCAGCGGTGGTGCCGGCTTTCAGGATGACTACGGGTTTTTTGCCTGCGGCGGCCTCGGCTACCTTTATGAACTCATCACCAGATACGATGCTTTCCAGATAGCCCACGATTACGCTTGTGGCAGGATCATCTGCGAAAGCGGACAAAAAATCGTTTTCGTTTAGATCGGCCTTGTTGCCGATGCTTACCAGCTTGGCAAGCCCCAGATGACGTTCCGCCGCCCAATCGAGAATCGCTGTTGCCAGTGCACCGGACTGGGAAAGGACGGATATTCCCCCTTTAGCCGGCATCCTGGAGGCGAAGGACGCATTCATGCCGTTTTGGGTGTTTATAATGCCCAGGCAGTTGGGGCCCATCAGACGCACATTGTTCCTGCTGCACAACCGTGTTATTTCTTTTTCGAGCAGTGCTCCCTGCTCGTCCACTTCCTTGAACCCGGCGGTGATAACGACGATAGCTTTTGCGCCGGCTTCTATTGATTCTTCAACCGCCTTTTTGACCAGGCGGGTGGGCAGGGATATGACGCTCAAATCTATTTTTCTGCCGCAGCTTCGAAGGTCCCTGAAACACGGGGTCCCAAGGATTTCTTGTGCCGTTGGGTTTATCAGAACCACGTCACCGCTGAAGGTTCCGTTTACAAGATTATCAACAATGGCATAGCCCACCTTGCCGGGTTTTTTGGATGCTCCGACCACGGCAATGGTTTCAGGACTCAGAAGAGGTTCCAGCATTAGACTCCCACCTTTGAGCAAAATGATGATTAAGCCGTAAAAAGTCAAAATAACGATGTCCCTCGGCGTCGGGGTCGCTATCGGCATCGGTATCGGTAGTTTATCAGCGCTCTTTTCGACCCCCGAAACCGATTCCGACCCCGACGCCGATAAGCCGGGGATAATACTTTTACGACCTCATCAAATGATGTTTTTTTGATTTATAGGTATGAAGATTCAGGTTGTCAAACGAAAACGCTTGTTTCCAGTCAAAGTCAAAGTGTTATAACCGAATCAGCGGCTTGGAGTGCCGTGACTATATCCAGCATGTTCGTTGTCTGGCCGGCTTTTTTCTGGTTGAGCAGGCCGAAGTGGGTCAGGCATGTGCCGCAGACGAGGATCGTGACTCCTTCGTTTTCGATTTCTTTGAGGGTTTCAACGACAGGGGAACCTTCAACCGCCAGTTTGATCCCGCTGTTCAGAAAAACCAGCCGCCATAATTCGTTTCCCATTTCCTTAAGGGTCTTCAAAAAATTCCCCATCAGGGCAGTGCCCAGTTGGTCATCTCCTCTGCCCATGGTATCGGAGGTGACCATAACAACGATTTTTCTTCCCGGCTCGGCCGGTTCGAGGTCCCCGGCCGGTTCGGTTTCACTGCTCAGAGTGCCGACGACATTGAAAACCCCGTCTTCTTCACGAACCGAAACCGAATAATTTTTAATTTGAAGAAACCTGGAAACATTTTGCCTGGATGCCTCGTTATCCACCACTATCGTTATCTGGTCCGGACCTGTCTTTTCGATTTCCATTTTTGCCGCAAGCACTGGTGCAGGGCATGACAGACCTCGGCAGTCGATAGATGCGACCATAATTATGTAACTCCGTTAGTTTTCGTTTTTTTCGTCGGCGGCCAGGACAGCATTCCGGTTCATTTCAGCGGATCCGTATTTTGCCTGGATGGGATGCAACTACTTTACCTATGACGGCGGTCCGGGAACAAGCCTGTCCTGAATTCAATATTTCCGCCACAAGCGCGTGCACCTGAGATTCATCCACAGCTATGAGAAGGCCTCCGGAGGTTTGAGGGTCAAACAGGACGTCCCGCAAGATTTCAT
>CAYXDR010000244.1:0-1931 GCA_964463515.1 uncultured Desulfobacteraceae bacterium
TCGGCCTCGGTCCCTACGGCTCGGAGTTCGGCAAGGGCAACCCGGTAAACAAACTTGTGGTCGATTCGATTCGTGTCTCCAACCAATGGCTGGTGGGTTTCAGCGGCCTCGTATCGTCACTTAACTATTACAAGATGGGCCGGCTGGTGCTTCCCATAGCATTGTGTCTGGCAATCGGCGGTGTCGGAGGCTCCTGGTTGATTCCTGAGCTGACGGCCGGAAAAATTTCATTTAGTTCCTACGTGGGCTACTTCGGCATCATCGTGATGGTGCTCGGCTGCTTCCTGCTCTACGAGCTTACGCCGAGAGGTTCATCGAGGAAAAAGGAAGCCAAGCAGGCGGCCAAGGCCTTCGAGCAGTCCGTGAAGGAAAAGAAGGATTCCGCTGACAAAGGCGTGAAACTGATCGAAGGAAACAAGACCATGATGTGGTTGGGAGCCGCCCTGGTCGTTGCTTCCGCGCTGTGGATCAATCTTGTGGGCGGCGCCAAGATCGTGGCTTACATTCTGTGCCTCGCCGGCTGGGGAGTCGGATTCATGATCGGCACCATCCGCTTCACTTTCTACGGCGTTGAATTCAAATTCAAAGCCTACCTCCCGGTTATGGGCGGGATCGTCATAGCCGCCATAGCCGCCTTTCTGGGTATCGGCGGAGGATTTCTATTTGTTCCGTTTATGACCTCGCTGGTCGGGCTTCCGATGTTTGTCGTCGCCGGCACATCGACCCTGTGTGTGTTCCTTGGAATGATCGTGTCCATTTTTACGTACATGGTCGGTAAAGGGATCCTGGTTTCCTGGGGATTCATATTCGCGGAACTGGTGGGAATCTTCGTGGGCTCCATGATCGGCCCGAGAACTTCCAAGTACATACCGGACAAATTTCAGAAAATCTTTTTCGTTATCCTGGCCTTCTACGTTGGGATTCGTTATGCTTCACAAGGTTTTCTCGGCTACAAGATACTTCCGTAACAGGAAGATAAACCCCGGCAAATTCTTTTTGCCTCAAATTATCAAACAATAATGATTCCCGGTTCGTGCCGTCCAGTGCACGATCCGGGAATCGTGTGTCGTAACATAATGTTGCCGGTCCCGGCCCTATAATGCATAGGCTACGACCGAAACACCCGTTTACAAACATCCTGCAAGGAACCATGGGGACTGCCGTTCCAGACACCCCGCGGAGTCCATTCAGGAAGACAGGCCTTCGCGCTTATGGATTGGCTTTTACTGAAGATCGATCCGGTGCTCATTCTGCCGTTCCGTTGGCTTGACAATGCTACGTTGAGCTGGTGGCTCGGTACTTTTTTTGTCGCTCTCTGGGCAGCTGTCATCGGTGAAATAACCATGGCGATTGTCAAGACAGTGAACAAGACCGCTGTAAAAGAGAACATGGACGAAATGAACATGTACCGGGACCGGTCGATGAACGCCCTTAAAGGCGGGGATAAAAAGGCTTACAAGCAGATCAACAAACTGGCCAATGAAGCATATGGAAAAACCTTTTTCCTGACACTGGCCATGGGTATGGCATCCATCTGGCCCATATTTCTCGCTGCAGCATGGTTTCAGGAACGGTTTGGAGACATCCGCTTCCCGTTTCCATATCTGGAGGATGGGCTGGGTTTCGCGCCTTACCTGTTTATCTGCTACATTGTTGCCCGCATAGTGGTGGGCAGAATCAAAAAGGCTCTGGTTCAGATTATCACCGGCTACAGGCAGACACGTCAGGTATACGGTGATTCGACGGGCCGGAATCACTGAATGTTATAATTTCTAATGGGGGGAAATAAAACATGTCAGAAGATCTACACAAATCAAGAGCGATGAGGTATCGATTCCTCTCCACGCTTTACAGGGACGAAATCCCACTGTCACTGATCGAAGCGATGCAGAAGGATGACTTTGTAAAACCATTTCTGGAATCGGTCCGTG
>CAYXDR010000244.1:1941-5238 GCA_964463515.1 uncultured Desulfobacteraceae bacterium
GGTTTATAGACCTTATGAGCGGCGCCGAAGTAATGGCCAGCTACCTTCAGAGCGGTCCGGCCGAAAAGCTTTACAACGAACTGCGCTACGATTACGCTGACCTTTTTCTAAACGCTGGAAGCAACCCTGTATTCCCTTATGAATCAGCCATACTGAGTGGTGAACCCGTGGTTATGCAGGATTCGGTGTTTTCGCTCCGGGAATATTTCAAAAAGGCCGGGATCCGAAAAAAAGAATCCTTCAAGGACCTCGAAGAGCATGTGGCTGTTCAACTGGAACTTCTGCGTTATTTGAACGAAACCGGAAAAGACGATCTCTACCTTGATTTTTTCAAGGACCGGTACTGCAAATGGGTGCCCGGTCTCTGTGATCAACTCGTGGCCGCATCCCCGGCCCAGAGCAACTTTTACCAGGGTCTTGGCCATTACACCAGGGGCGCCTTGATGTGCGAAAGCCTGAGAAATGCGGGTTTCACAAAAGGCCTGGAAGTGACAATGCGCCTGCTGCCTGCGCTCGAATCCCTGGGGCTCGATTCCGAATATGCTACAATCGAGGAAGGGGAAATCGAACAGGGATTCACAGGCACGATTCCCTCGCACTGTTACGCCTGCGGTGCTCTTTGTGGCACAACAGCCAAACTCAAGGACGGCATCCTCGTATCCGTTTCAGGCCTTCAAGGAGACCCTAAAAGCGGAGGCAGAATCTGCCCCAAGGGTGCATCCGCCGCCAAGCATGTATATTCTGCATACCGTTTGAAAACTCCCTTGATAAGAGAAGGGAAGCGTTTCAGAAAAGCATCCTGGGACGAGGCGCTTGACCTGGTGGCAAAAAAAATCAAGAGAATAGAGCAGGGTAAACTCGGATACATGCGTGGCAACGACTGGGCCAACAGTATTCACGAAGCCTTGTTCGATCACCTTGGATGCCCAAAGACCACCCACCGTCCCATGTGCGATAACGCCAACCGCATGGCCAACGAAAAAAACTTGAATGACAAACGGCCCTGGATCAATTACCAGGAATCCGATTACATTCTGCACTTCGGAATGAACGAGCTGGCTACTTCCTACAGCCAGAGGAAAACCGCTGAACTTCGTGCCGCGGTTAAAAGAGGTGCCAAGCTGGTGGTTTTCGACCCCAGGCGCTCGGAGACAGCCGAACTTGCAACCGAGTGGATACCCGTAAACCCTTCAACAGACGCGGCCGTGGCAATGGCCATGTGCTATGTGATTGTTAAAAACGAACTTTATGACAAGGAATTCGTTTCTGAATGGACCCACGGCTTCGAGGAGTTCAAGAAAAGGCTTCTCGGCGAAGAAGACGGCAAGCCAAGAACTCCCGAGTGGGCATCTGAAATAAGCGGGGTGCCGGCCGAGACCATTGAACGCATCGCATTCGAATTCGCCAAGGCCAGGAACAAGGGCTGCATTTCCTGGACAGGGCTGGCCCAGACGGATAACGGCATGTACAGCACGGCCGCCATCCAGGCGCTGAACGGCCTTTGCGGCACCTTCGACGCACCCGGAGGTCCTGGTCTGCCATTCAAGCGTAAACTTAAGCCAGCCTGGGGCCAGGGGCAGGAAAAACCGCCTGCGGGCAATGCACCCAAGCTCAACAAGTTCAAGATCTGGTCAGGATGGGCGCCTGCTTATTTGCTCAAGGATGTTGAAGAAGGCAATCTAGCCGCAATGGTGAATTATTACGGCGACCCGATTCTGTCCTGGGGAAATCAGGAAGCTATCACCAAGGCCATTGACATGATGGACTTCGTCGTTACCATCGACGCCTTCATGTGTAATACCGCTGTGCATTCGCACGTAATCCTGCCGGACAGCAGCTGGCTGGAGCAAAGCCAGGTTAAAGCAGACTGGATGTATGAAGCCTTCATCGCCTACTACGCGGAAATCGTAAAGCCCATGTACAACTCCAGGCCCATGTGGTCGATCACATGCGCCCTGGCCGACAAGCTTGAGCTGGGTAAACACTTCCCGTGGAAGAGCGCAGAAGAATACGAGCGCAACCAGCTGGCCGGAACCCCATGGTCGTACGACGAGTTGAAACAGAAGGGATTCATCATCACCGACCCTGCTGAATACTACAAGTACAAAAAGTGGGGCTCGTTCAATGTTCCGGATGGATATGGTTCTTCGGGAAAGACATCCACTGGCAAATATAATTTCCTGAACACCGTGGCCGAAGAAAAGGGCATCGACCCATTGCCCGACTACAAGGAACCCAGCCAGGACCTCCTTCCGGACGAGGAATATCCATTCATTTTCGGTAATTTCCGGTTCTACACCCATGAGCATTCCTCAACCTTCAACAATTACCAGCTCATGAAAATGCATGGGACAAACCCGGTCTGGATCAACAGGCTCGATGCAGACGAACTCGGAATCAAAGAGGGAGACAAGATAAAAATTTCCTCTCCGTGGGGCGAACAGAAATCCCGCGCACTTCCAACATGGAACCTGAAACGCGGGGTCCTGGCCTGCGGCGGCGGCTTCGGCCATATACGGGGCCTTGAGGGAGACCCCAAGTTCCCCCAGTTTGGAGGCAGCAATCCTCCAGGCATCATGAAACCCAACTACACTGAAGATGTGGGTGGAACACCGCTGTTCAAGTTCATCAAGACCAGGATCGAGAAGATCTGAGCCTTGACCCGCTTTTCTTAAACGTAAAAGCCCAGCCCCGGAGATGAAAGGTCTCCGGGGCTTTTTTTCTCATTATTGAAGCTAGGAATAACCGCCCAGATAACCCCCTGGCCGCCTGGAGGCGGGGGGGCTATATGGGGATTCGCTGCTGGCCATAAAAAAAGCCCCTTCTCGAAAGAAGGGGCTTAAATTTAATTTCGGCGGCGACCTACTCTCCCACGCAGTCCCCCGCGCAGTACCATCGGCGCTGAAGAGCTTAACTTCCGTGTTCGGAATGGGAACGGGTGTACCCTCTTCGCAATAGCCACCGAAAACTTTAAAAAAAAAGCATTTAGCTATTAGCTGTTAGCATTTAGCATCCAAACAAAAAACCTAATTGCTTACTGCCAACATTTAAAAAACTGAATACGGATAGTAAATCAAAAGCTATAAGCATATAAGTAACAAAAGTTTATGGCCAAGCCTCACGACCTATTAGTACCAGTCAGCTGAATGTGTTGCCACACTTACACACCTGGCCTATCGACCTTGTAGTCTACAAGGGGTCTTCAGCCAGGCACTCAGTTGCCTGAGTGCCCGAGGGGATACCTAATCTTGAGGTTGGCTTCCCGCTTAGATGCCTTCAGCGGTTATCCATTCCGAA
>CAYXDR010000245.1:0-2856 GCA_964463515.1 uncultured Desulfobacteraceae bacterium
AAGGCTATGAAGATCCGATCCAGGTGTTTTTCTTGAAATCCGATGCCGTTGTCCTGCACTCGGATTTCACAAAGGTCGAACTGATGACTCTCGTTTGGATCGTTTACTTTCGATGTCCTTTCGGATGGAGACCATATCTTGACATGAGGAATATTTTCTTCGTTCTGGAATTTCAAGCTGTTTAAAACCAAATTCTGTACAAGCTGCACCATCTGTTGGACATCGGCTTCTATAACCGGGAGCTCACCTATCTCGACCCTGGCATGCTTCTGCTCGATGAGTGCCTCCAGGTTGGACACAGCCTCCCGGGTAACAGCCCCCATATCAACAGTCTGGAAGGGCTTGCCCTTTGTAGTGATCCGTGAATAGCTGAGAAGGGAGTCAATAAGCGTTCTCATGCGAGCTGCAGCTGTCACCATCCGGTCAAGGTAGTCCGCGGCGTCTGAAGAAAGCATATCTGTCAGCTGGTTTTGAAGAAGCCCTCCAAAGATTTGGATTTTCCGAAGTGGCTCCTGGAGATCATGGGAAGCGACGTAGGCAAATTCTTCCAGTTCCTGATTGCTCCGCTCCAGTTCAGAGATGTAGTCGCTGACCTTATCTTCGGCATTTTTCCGGTCCGTGACATCCACGAGGGTCAGAATGAGGGTTGCGACTTCATTCCGCGCGTCTTTGACCGGGATAAGGCTCCAGTCCCAGTAAATCGCCTTCGATTCATCATTTTCGATACATTGAAAAGTTTCGGCAAACTCATGATAAGGTTTCCCTGTTTCAATGACCATTTGGAAAATATCCTGGAATTTATTGTGAGGGACCAACTGAAAGTAATTTTTGCCAATAAAAAAATCAGGAGAAAATCCAAATATACTTGCATAAGCATTGCTGACCTTCACGAAATTCAAGTCTCTGTCAAGATAAGCTATCAGAAAGTCGGTGTTTCCGAAAATAGCCTCAAGTATCTCGTCATTGGTATATAAAAGCTTTTCTTCAAATGAAGGTATGTTGGTCTTTTTAGTCATGAATAAAACATTTCTGGATTTATGCCAATTCGAATCCATTTAATTTCAATCGATATAGAGATAAAACCACCGCCTCTCTACCATGCTAATCAGCCCGATAGCCAGGGTAGGTCCTCTTCGCAATTGCAGATAAATGCAATGTGGATATTTTACACATTTTTCATGCAGGTTCAATGGGGGCAATCCCCTATTTTTCCGTAAATACGGTGGCGTTGAAAAAAATGGCATTCCCGCCTATCAATGTCGGGGGTCTGTATCCGGATTGGTATCAAAGCCTTGTCTCTGAACATTTTTCGTCCCCGATACCGATCTCGACCCAACGGCTGCAGCTGTCTTGCCGTCTTTTCCTCAGTCGGAAAGCTCGATAAGCAACGAAAATATACAGGAATAACCTTATATACCGTCCAACATTAAGTGGCTAAAATTATATTCAAAAGAATTTAAGGTGCAAAATAGCGAAATATCAAAATAAGGAGATAAAATGATCGATACATTTACACGAGGGGACCTCGACTTTCTGCTGGACGCAAAAAATGCTAATAGTCTCAGCCTGTATATGCCCACGGCAAAAGCTGAACCCAATGTCAGAAAAAATTTGATTCGTTTCAAAAATCTCCTGGTGAGGGCCGAAGAATTGATATCAGGGCGCGGCCTGTCATTCGATCTGTCGAATCAAATACTCGACCCCCTCAGGAAAATGGCCGCCGATAACATTTACTGGGCCAACCAGGATAGAGGTTTGGGTATTTTCCGGAACCCGGGTGTGATTAAAGCGTTCCGCCTTCCAATGAAATGCAATGATCTTGCGGTTTTTACCGACCATTTTCATGTAACACCTCTGCTTTCTTTTCTTCAAAAACAAAGGGAGTTCTATGTGCTCGCCTTGAGTCAGAACGATGCAAGATTGCTCAAGTGTTCCTCCCTGGAGGAGATGGAGATCGAGGTACCGGAAATGCCCCGAAGCCTTGCCGAAGCCCTAAAATATGATGAGCCGGAAAAGCAGCTTCAGTTCCACACAGGTAGCCGGGGCGGCGGCGGTAAGCGCCCGGCTATGTTTCACGGACATGGTGTGGGGATCGATGAAAAAAAGGATAATCTGCTGCGTTACTTTCAGGCCGTAAACAAGGCAGTTGCATCCTTGCTACAGAAGAAGAAAACACCGTTGATCTTGGCCTCGGTTGATTATCTATACTCAATTTACCGGGAGGCCAATACGTATCCCAACCTCCTTGACGAATTCATTGAAGGCAATCCCGATGAACACCGCACCGGCGAACTGCATGCGGCTGCGTGGCCTATAATTGAAAGGCAGGTTGAAGAGGATAAGAAAAAACCGCTTTCAAGGTTCGAAGAAAGGGCGGGAACAGGTTATACTTCCGTCAGAATTCGGGATATTGTCCCCGCTGCCTGTTTTGGAAGGGTGGACACGCTTTTTTTATCTGAAGAGGATGAACAATGGGGTGTTTTCGACGAATCCAGACAGGACGTGGTTTTACACCAGGGCCAGAGCCCGGACAATTACAGCCTGCTGAATTTTGCGGCGGTCAATACACTGAAACATGGAGGCACAGTTCACACATATCCCCGCAAGGACATGCCGGGAGGGTTAATGGCGGCCATCTTCCGATACTGATTCTTTTGGTAATATTTCCAATGTATTTGTTGGTAATTTATTACAAACAACTCTTTTAAACATTTGGTGATAGTTATGAATTTTGAAAACCAAAGGAAGCGAATGATTGAGACTCAATTGATACCGAGGGGAATCCATGACCCTGCAGTGCTGAAGGCGATGGGAAAAATCCCGCGGGAAGCGTTCGTTCCGGCACATGTGAAGGAA
>CAYXDR010000245.1:2866-5237 GCA_964463515.1 uncultured Desulfobacteraceae bacterium
AAGCAGCATATAATGACTGCCCCCTTCCAATAAGCGAAGAGCAGACCATTTCCCAGCCCTTCATTGTCGCGTTGATGAGTACTTCCCTTGAATTGCAGGAAAATGACAGAGTCCTCGAAGTCGGAACAGGCAGCGGTTACCAGGCCGCTATTCTGGCCGAAATCGCAGGTGAAGTTTACACGGTGGAGAGGGTGCCATCCCTTGCCCAATCAGCCGAAAAAGTGCTTTCACAGCTTGGTTATGAAAATATCCATTTCAAGATTTTCAATGGCACCCTGGGCTGGCCCGAAAAAGCACCTTACGACGCAATCATTGTAACGGCTGGTTCACCGGAGGTACCCCAGCCCCTTATTGGCCAGCTTGCAGACGGGGGTCGACTCGTCATTCCAGTGGGAGACAGTATGGGGCAGGAATTGTTCAAGATCACGAAAATCAACGGGAAAACACGTGTGGAAAATCTCGGTGCCGTTCGATTCGTAAATCTCATAGGCCAATACGGGTGGAAAGAAAAGGGCCGGGTGCACGATCACGGTTGAGTGGGAGTTCGGCGATTCACCTTTCCTTCTCTGGAACAAAGCGGTCCGAGGGAATAGTGGATTTTCCTTCCGCCAGTGCATCCTGGATATTTTCCTTCTCCTGTTCACCATGAAGGATTTCATCGTTTTGTTTTTCGGCCGCTTCAGGCTCCTTTCCTGAAGTCCGGTCGGGTCTTTCCCATAACTGGCGGTCGATTGAGATAAAATCCACGATTTTTCTTATGCCGGCAATGTCTCCAAGAATCTGGAGCAGAATACTGTGCTTCGTCTCGCTCGGCAGGGCTCCTTTGAGCTCGACAATACCGTTTCCGGCTGAAATCTCAATTTCCTCCATTTCAACCCGGCCGTCGTTCCGAAGTTTTTCCCAGATCAACCTTTTCAGATCCTCATCGTTCATTCCTTCTATATCAGATGATAAATTTTCCCCTATAAGATCCTCTGGGTCCCAGCCTCCCGGTTGCGTGTTTTTCTCAGCATTTTCAGCACATCTCACGCACCAGCGTGTCCAGGGAACAGCCTCCAGCCTGCTGTAGGATATGGTTTCCCCACACCGTTCACAAATACCGAAACTGCCGGTTTCAATTTTGCGGAGCGCCCGGTCAATTTTCTCGATAACGGCCAGACGTTGTTCGTCAAGATGTTCCAGATTGTGCAGGAGCAGTTCCCGCCGGCCTCTTTCTTCCAGTTCCGGTTCTTTCCGGTAGGTGGTTTTCCGTGATTCCTCCAAGTCCTCCCGATAGTCAAGAATCTGGCTTCGTTTCTTTTGCAGCATGTTTCGAAATTTACTGTAATCCTGTTCGTAAACCATAGTCTCTCCCCGAGTTTCTATAAATGTACGGTACAAATTTTACTAGTGCCCTTCTGTATACTCAGGAAGACTTTCGAAAAAATCTTTGTCCACTGTCAACCGAATGCTGTCTTCAGCTACACTTCTGATCCATTTGGTCGGCACGACTTTTCGGCTCTTGGATAACATGCCGCTTTCCACTAGGATATGGGTCGCAAACTTTCCATCGGGATCCACATAAATGCTTTCCACCTTCCCCAAATCTTCTCCTCCCTGATCCATGACCATTGCGCCTTCTTCGAGCGGCACAGTGTCCGGTGGAACATTTCTCTGGCTGGCGTGCACATACGGAGATCTGGCATATCCTGGGTAAGCGCCTAAGCCGGCCCACCAGATGCCGCCTGGATATCCATGGTACCAGGCGACAGGGGAAACATTTTCCATGTTGAGTTCATCCCGGATTCTGGGATCATTCATCTGGATGTAGTATGATTCCTCAAAATCCGGCAATTTATCCGGGTCCTCGGCCCCGGCCTTTAACAGCACTTCTTCCTCCGTGGCACTCGCAATTTCTCCCACCGGCATTACCTTGTCCTTGGTAAACAACAGTCCTTTTTTTACAACCAGATGAGTTATTTCCCGGGAGCCGGGATCCACAACCACGCGGTCAACAGTGCCTATTTTACTCCCGTCCGAGATCCGAACATCTGCATCTTTTTTAAACTGCATAAACCCCTCCAATAAAATTTTTATCAGCATTACCGTGAAAATGCATTTCGCAAACCATCAACCTCGATACAATGCTATTTGAGCTGCAGCTTTCCCGCAATAAGGCGAAGCATGTATTTCGACGCGGGAGATTCATCGAGGGTGGCAGGGCAAGATTTACCATGTCTGAAAATCGTATGTTTTTAGAACCACCTAGTATGACGAGGTCGTAAAAGTACCATCCCCGACCCCGAAGGACATCGTTATTTTGACTTTTTACGATGCCATCAACTTTGATGGCATCGTAAAAAGTCAAAATCCGCCCCTTATCGTCATTCCG
>CAYXDR010000246.1:0-5232 GCA_964463515.1 uncultured Desulfobacteraceae bacterium
CGCTTATATTTTTCCCGGCGATGGTCCCGCCCCCGAAGGCTACCAACACTACGAGGAACTTCTGGCCCGGTCTTCACCTGAAGAGCCGGATTCCATCGTGGATGCAGCTGAGCCGTGGACAATCATGTACACTTCCGGTACCACCGGCAAACCCAAGGGCGTCGTAAGAACACATGAAAGCTACATGGCACAGTATGTTCTCAACAATGTGAACATGGGCGTGTCACCTTCGGACAAGGTTATGCTGGTAATGCCTATGTGTCATGTAAATTCAATATTTTATTCCTTTCCTTATACGCTTGTAACCGCCCCGGTCTTTATCTACAATATGATCAGTTTCGATCCGAGGGACCTTCTGGAAACAATCGAGAAGTACCGGATTACCTTTACATCGCTTGTGCCGACACATTATATCATGATGCTCGCACTTCCCGATGACGTAAAAGGGAATATAGACGTTTCCAGCATTCGGCAGCTGCTGATTTCTTCGGCTCCGGCCAGGAAAGAACTTAAGCTCGCCATCATGGATTATTTTAAAAACGCCGAATTGTGGGAAGCTTACGGAAGCACTGAGGGAGGTTTGGTAACCCTGCTCCGGCCGGAAGATCAGTTCAAGAAGCTGGGATCCATCGGAAAAGAAATTTTCGGCACAGACCGGATCCGCATCCTGGATGCAGAGAGACGGGAAGTGCCTGACGGACAAGTCGGCGAACTGTTTTACCGGACACCCATGCTGTTCAAGGAATATTTGAAGGATCCGGCAAAAACCTCGGATGCCTTCGATAATGGCTGGTCCTCCGCCGGCGACATGGTACGAAGGGATGAAGACGGCTTCTACGTCCTCGTAGACAGGAAGGCGAATATGATCATTACGGGCGGGGAAAATGTCTACCCGTCGGAGGTGGAAAACGCCCTGGCCTCACACGAGGCGGTCCGAGACGTCGCCGTGATCGGGATTCCGGACGACAAATGGGGCGAAGCGGTCAAAGCCGTGGTCGTACTTCATGACGGCTTCGAAAAATCCGATGAGCTGGCGGCCGAACTGATTGAATTCACGCGCAGCAGACTGGCAGGATTCAAGCGCCCCAAAACCATCGATTTCATAAGTGATGAAGACATGCCGAGGACGCCCACCGGCAAAATTTTGCATCGCATACTCAGGGAACGTTACGGGCGTTGGAGTGATCAATGATGGTGGCCTCGTAAAAAGTCAAAATAACGATGTCCCTCGGGGTCGGGGTCGCTATCGGTATCGGAAGTCGATCGGCGCTCATTTCGACCCCGATACCGATTCCGACGCCGACGTCGATAGGGAAATGGCACTTTGTGCGATGCCGTCAAGCTTTTTGCCTTGAGCGTTGAGCTTTCGGCTTTAATTTAACCTTCACAGCAAACACAGCAAAGGAGGATTATTTCAACCATGTTGACCAAGGCGTTCATTCCATACCGGGGTTATTACTCCTCACCCTTCTGCCGATGGCAGGGCAGCATGCAACATGACAACTCCATTGTTCTCGGCGCCCAGACTGCCGCACGCTGGTTCGATTCCCGAGGCATAGACCCGATGGTACTTGACTACTGTTACTTCGGCATTACGGTCGGGCAACCGGAGCTTTTCTACAGCCACACATGGGCTTCGGCCATGATGACCAGAGGAAGAAAAAATCTGCCGGCATTGATGATCAACCAGGCGTGCACCACCTCCGCCACCTGCATGCACCTGGCTGCAATCCAGATTGAGACAGGAGGCTTTGAAACCGGTTTTGCTTTAATGACCGACAGGTGCTCCAATGGTCCGCATACAATCTGGCCGAACCCGCTCGGTCCCGGGGGAGAGGTGATTTCGGAGAACTGGATGATGGATCATTTCAACAGGGACCCTTGGGCCGGGTTGAAAATGATTCAAACTGCTGAAAACGTGGCCAAAGAAATTGGTACGACCAAGGAGGAATGCGATAGAGTCACCTTCAGGCGCTACCAACAGTATAACGATGCCCTGGCAAACGACCGAGCCTTTCAAAAGCGTTACATGTTTCCAGCCGAAGTCTCAGTCACACGGAAAAAGACGAAACTCGTCGAAGAAGACGAAGGGGTGACCGACACGACCGCAGAAGGCCTGCAGCGTCTCAAGCCTGTTGAACCGGGCGGCGTAATAACCTTTGGCGCCCAAACACATCCGGCTGATGGAAACTGCGGAGTGATCGTGACAACCAGGGAAAAGGCCGAGGAATTGAGCGCCGACGAAAAGGTTCCGATTCAGATCGTTTCCTATGGATTCGCCCGAGAAAAGAAGGGCTATATGGCCGCGGCACCGGTTCCTGCCGCACAGATGGCGCTGAAAAACGCCGACCTGAACATCAGGGATATGGCCGCGATTAAGACACATAACCCATTTGTAGTAAACGATATCAACATGGCGATAAAAATGGGAGCGGACGTAATGGCCATGAACAATTACGGCAGTTCGATCGTGTACGGCCACCCCCAGGCACCTACCGCCGGGAGGCTCATCATCGAGCTGATCGAAGAACTCGTGATCGCCGGTGGAGGATATGGCATTTGGGCCGGCTGCGCGGCGGGGGACACAGCTGCCGCGATAGTTTTCAAGGTGGGATAGCAGCCTTTCGAATGACACGTGCCGGAGTTTAGTTCCGGTTCCACGGCCGCCCCGGACCATCCGGGACGGCCGTTTTTGTCATGATCCACCGACTGGGCTCCGGAAACACGGTAACCAGCATCCCGACATCGGGTGCGACGGGCCTCGTTGACTCCTGTGAATTAAACCCTTATGCTGTCGGTACAGGTACCGGGCATACTTGTTTGACGGGTGTGCGCGGAAATTTCTTAAATGGATTTTTTATTTTGACCGGTTTGTAAGTACTTAAAAAACCCCCAAACACAGCATGAAATAAATTCAAAATGAAAGAAGTAATTTTTCAAGCACTCGGCGGCCTCGGCCTTTTCCTGTTCGGCATGAAGATCATGTCCGAAGGGTTGCAGAAAGTGGCCGGCAGGAAAATGCGGCAAATCCTACAGATGGTTTCAAACAACCGATTCGTAGGTTTCGGGGTCGGGGCACTCGTGACAAGCATCATCCAGAGCTCTTCGGCCACCACCGTAATGCTGGTCAGTTTTGTCGACGCAGGCCTTATGACTCTCCGCCAGGCGGTGGGCGTCATCCTGGGTGCGAACGTAGGTACAACTGTGACCGCACAGTTGATAGCTTTCAATATCCAGCAATACGCACTGCCCGCAATAGCCCTGGGGGTAGCGCTAAAGTTCTTTCTTAGCGAGCGCAGATGGTCTTATGCCGGTGACGTAATGCTTGGCTTCGGACTGGTGTTTTTCGGCCTGGCAACCATGAAAGCAGGCTTTGCCCCGCTCCGCGGACATGAGGTATTCATATCCTTTTTCACCAAGTTTCAGGCAGATTCACTTTCAGGCATAACCCTGTGCGTACTGGTGGGAGCGATCCTCACTATGCTTCTTCAAAGTTCAAGCGCGACCGTCGGCCTTGCCATGGCTCTGGCTTCACAGGGCCTGCTGGATTTCAGCACCAGTACCGCACTGATACTGGGAGACAACATCGGGACCACAGTGACGGCCCAGCTGGCCAGTCTCGGCGCCAACACCAATGCGCGGAGGGCGGCCAATGCACACACCCTCTTCAATGTCCTGGGTGTTTTGATAATGATAGCCATATTTCCTTTTTTTCTCGATCTCGTTGAATCCTTTACACGGGCTGTTTCACACCTCGGGCCTCCTGAAATGGTGGTAGACGGCCAGCAGATCAATATTTCCCGTTATATCGCCAACTCACATACATTATTCAACGTGGTGGCCGCCTTGATCTTTCTTTTGCTCATACCCTACCTGGTGAAAGCCTCGGAGATGATGACCCACGAAAAGATTCCGCCGATGATAGAAGAAATACACAAGATAAAATATATTGATTCAAAATTCATTCACACTCCTGACGTCGCGCTTGCAAAGGCCCGCGCCGAAATTAAGCGGATGGGGGATGCCGTACAGGTTATGTTCAGGGACGTGGTGCAGTCCATCAGGGACCGAAGGGCCAAGGACCTCGATAAGTGGAAGAAAAGGGAAGATGCGATAGATAACCTTCAAAGGGAAATCACGCACTTTCTGGTGCATGTGATGCAGACACAAATAAGCCCGGAAGAATCCCGTGAAGTATCCTCTCAGATGCGGATTGCAAACAATCTTGAACGAACAGGAGATGCGATAGAAAATCTGGCATATCTCGGAGAGGACCTGATAGAACAAAATCTCTATTTTTCCGAAGAAGCGGTTGAGGAATATGACCGGATTTCCACTGAAGTGAGCAAATTCCTGACTATGGTAGTAGAGGCTATCGACCTCGGCGAAGTAGACATGATGCCCGTGGCCGAAGAGATGGAAAACAACATCGACACCATGCGTGAAAACATGAAAAACAGTCACGTAACACGTCTGCAGGATGAATCCTGTTCGGTGGATTCCGGACTTATATTTCTTGATATGCTTTCCGCCTTCGAAAAAATGGGCGATTACTGCTACAATATAGCCCAATCCCTGTCCGGCGTAAAATAGAGGAGGCGCTTAGTGACCCAAGACGCTGCTGCCATGGTGATAAATTCCGGGGCACCCGTGAAAGAAACACTGGAAGGACTCTATTGCCGGTATAATTCCAGGCGTTGGGTGCATCCGGATCCGCTCGAATTCCTTTACCGTTATGAAGACCCGGCAGACCGCGAGACAGTTGCATTCATTGCCTCCGCCCTGGCCTACGGAAGGGTGGCACAGATTCTCGCCAGCGTCGGCAGTGTCCTCGACCGGATGGGGCACAGCCCAGCGCGCTTTCTTGACGAAAACCTTCCCGAAGAACTGAAATCATGTTTCGCCTCATTCGTCCATCGTTTCACAACAGGGTCCGAATTGGCCTCGATGTTGACAGGTCTCAAAAGAGTCAGGGACAAGTTCGGTTCTCTTCAGAACTGTTTTGTGGAAGCCCACCGCCCAACCGACGAAACTGTGCTCCCCGCACTGGGATTTTTGATATCCGAAATCGAAAAAGGCGGGGACGGCGGTTGCACCCGCAATAGCCTCCTTGCTTTGCCGGAGAGGGGAAGCGCCTGCAAACGGCACCACCTTTTTCTTCGCTGGATGGTAAGACGGGACATCGTTGACCCGGGAGGCTGGGACTCCGTAAACCCCGCGAAATTGATCGTT
>CAYXDR010000247.1:0-5228 GCA_964463515.1 uncultured Desulfobacteraceae bacterium
CTTTAAGAACTTCTCCGTGGTGCCTCCGGCAAGCGGTATCTGTCATCAGGTGAACTTGGAGCGTTTCTCTGTGCCCGGGGATACACTACTTGGAGCGGACAGCCATACAACCACCGCAGGTGGCGTCGGCATGCTTGCCATCGGGGCTGGGGGGCTCGATGTAGCTGTGGCCATGGCAGGAGAACCATTTTATTTGACAATGCCCAAGGTGCTGAACGTGACATTGACCGGCCGACTCGGTCCCTGGACATCCCCCAAAGACGTGATCCTGGAAATCCTCAGGAGGGTAACAGTTTCCGGTGGCCGTGGCATGATTCTGGAATTTAAGGGAGAAGGCCTTCAATGCATCAGCGCAGTGGGCAGGGCCACGATTGCAAACATGAGCATCGAAACCGGGGCGTTCACCTCTGTGTTTCCTAGTGATGAAATAACCCTGGACTATTTCAGAGCTCAAGGGCGTGAGAATGAATGGAAGGAATTATCGGCCGACCCTGACGCTTATTATGATGAAGAAATTGAAATAGATCTGGATAACCTGAAGCCTCTGATTGCAAAACCCCATTCCCCAGACAATGTGGTGGACGTTGGTGAGGTTGAAGGGCTGCCGATTCAGCAAGTAGCGATAGGTTCCTGCACGAATTCTTCGCTGGAGGACATGCTTAAGGTAGCTGACATACTCAAACGGGGCACGGTGGCCCCCGGCGTCAGTCTGGTGATCGCACCTGGTTCCCGGCAGGTACTGCTGGATCTGGCGGCATCCGGGGCCCTTACTTCCATGATCGAGGCTGGAGCGAGACTGGTGGAAAGTGCGTGCGGCTTCTGCGTCGGGGTCGGTCAGGCCCCGTGCACTGAGGGGGTATCTCTCAGGACGTCGAACCGTAACTTTTATGGACGAAGCGGCACCAAGAGCGCCGGGGTCTACCTAGTGAGCCCTGAAACCGCGGCGGCCTCTGCTCTTGTCGGCCGAATAACCGATCCCCGCAGCCTCGGAAAACCTCCGGAGATATTTCTGCCGGCATTTTTCAAGGTGGATGACCGAATGCTAATTCCGCCGGAAGAAAAAAAGAGTGAGGTTGAGCTTGTCAGGGGTCCGAACATCGCACCGCTTCCTAGGTTCGATGCTCTGCCGGACACTCTTGAAGGGGAAGTACTGATTTCACTTGATGACAACATAACCACCGACGACATCATTCCTGCCGGAAGCGCCATATTGAGCCTCCGTGCTAACATTCCGGCCATATCGGAGTATTTGTTTAACCGGATTGATCCGGCTTTTCCGAAACGGGCCGCCTCGGCCGGGACGGGCTTTATTGTGGGGGGGAAGAACTACGGCCAGGGCTCCAGCCGCGAACATGCCGCCCTGTGCCCTCGATACTTGGGGATCCGCGCTGTAATCGCGGAATCCTATGCAAGGATCCATAAGTCGAACTTGATCAATTTCGGAATTCTACCGCTTGAATTAGTTGACCCGGCGGATAAGGCCGATTTCGCAGCTGGCGATCTTCTACGCCTGGCCGATCTCATGGAGTGCCTGGAACAAAATGCACCAATTATTGTTGAAAATTTAACCACAAAAAAGGTGATCGAGACAAGGTTAGATGCATCCCCGAGGCTCAAAAAGATCATTCTTGCAGGAGGATTATTGACTTTTGTCAAAAAGTCAGTTATAAGGCCATAATGCAGGGTTATTTTATTTTAATTGGTATTTAACTTGCATTTTCATCAAAAGGTGAATAATATGTCTTCTCATAATACACATGTACACAAAATATTGCGGGTAGATCTAGCTAGGGGAACTTTTATTGAACAACCGGTTGAGGAAGCGACTCTTCGAAGATATATCGGCGGGTATGCTTTGGCTGCGAAATACCTTTACGAAGAAATTGCACCTGACATCACCTGGGATAGCCCAGATAACCGACTGATGTTTCTAGGCGGTATTCTCTCCGGAACGTCCATCCCCGGCTCAGGGGGAATAAACATAAGCGCCAAAGGGGTTTTAACCGGAGGAGGGGCCGCTACCCAGGCCCAGGGTGTTTTTGGTGCTTATATGATACGTTGTGGTTTTGTCGGAATCATTGTACATGGATCCGCTGAGCGGTGGCGGTATCTTCTTGTTAAAAACGATGGTACAGCTCAGCTGATGGATGCAGGGCATCTGCTGGGAAAAGACACTTGGGAAACGCACGATATTATTGCCTCGGATCTCAAAAAGAAAGAGAGGCAAATTAGCGTCCTTTGTATCGGTCCTGCGGGCGAGAATCTTGTGAAATGGTCAGGGATCCTTATTGATAAAGGACATTCGGCAATGCATAACGGTTTGGGCGCGGTTATGGGAAGCAAAAAACTTAAAGCTGTCGTGATTGAACGAGGAAAAAAATCGGCTCCCGTTTATGACAAGGAAGCTCTCAATGAATTATCCAGAGGCCTCATTGAAAAGGCGAAAAGCGAAAAAGGCGGAGCTCATTATTTTGGGACTTTGAATGGAGTTCAGGCTAATTACAGGGTAGGGACACTCCCTATAAAAAATTACACAACCAACGTTTGGGATATTGATGAGGAAGACTTCCAAAAGTTCACCCCTTCCTACATCCTTGAACGTTTTGAACCTAAGCGCCTTCGCCCCTGCTGGGCTTGCCCCAATCATCACTGCCAGGTTATGACTATAACGGAAGGTCCTTATAAGGGATTGGTTGTTGAGGAGCCGGACTACGAGCAGATGGCGGCATTTGGCCCGAATATGGGAGTAAATGATATTTCCTCTGTTATGATGCTCTCCAACTTGGGAGATAGACTCGGGCTGGATGTTAATGAGACCGGATGGACAGTCGCCTGCATGATGGAGCTTTTGGAAAGGGGAATCGTTACCGGCGATGAAATGGACGGTTTGGATCTTAAGTGGGGCAATGTAGGTGCCATTAGAAGCCTGCTATTTAAAATAGCCTTCAGAGAAGGCATAGGCAATTTGCTCGCAGATGGAGTAAAGGAGATGGTAAAAAAAATCGGTCGTGGCACCGCAAACATCGGCGTGTACACTCTCAAGGGAGCAACGCCGAGAGGTCATGATCACCGCGGCCGATGGACAGAGATGTTTGACACCTGTGTCTCTGAGTCTGGGGCACTGGAAAATGACCTAATAAACAACCGGACTGACAAAACGCAGTTCGGACTTCCCTCAAAAATCGACATTTTCGACCCTGATTTTATTGCGAAAATCGAGGCGAAGTCAAAAGGTTCCATGCAGTTGGAGGACTCGACCGTCACGTGCCGTTTTCATACACGAACCAACATGGAAATTCTTACCTCTGCAATCTCCGCTGTTACGGGCTGGGACTTTGATTTTGATGAAGGCATGAAAGTGGGACTAAGAGCGATCAATATCATGCGTGCCTACAACATAAAGAACGGCATAGGCGGAAATTTAGACAGGCCTTCCCTCCGTTACAGTTCCGTCCCTAAAGACGGCCCTGCACAAGGGAAGGATATCAGGCCTCATTTTGAAAGAATGTTGCGAATTTATTACAATATCATGGGATGGGATGAAGATGGCAGACCTCTTCCTTCTACACTTGCAGCATTGGGCCTGGATCAAATAATCCCTGATTTATGGGATAAAAATTAGTCAAAGCATGTTTTGTTTAATGTTTGCCTGCTTTGTCACCACTTCCCACCAGGACAACCAACTCATCCACAAGCTCCTTCATCTGGCCTGCCTGGGCGGTCAATTCTTCAGAAGCACTTGCCGATTCCTCTGCACTGGCAGCATTCTGCTGGGTCACCTGATCCATGTCGGCTATGGCTTTATTGACCTGGTCAATCCCCTGCGCCTGCTCACCGGAAGCCGCTGTGATTTCGGAAACCAGTTCGGCTACCTTGGAAGCACTTTCGGCCACCTGAGAAAATGCCTCATTGGTTTTATCCACGATGCCTGCACCTTCGTTCACTTTCATTCCTGTATCTTCGATCAATTCCGCTGTACCCCTGGCAGCATCGGCAGCTCTTAGGGCCAGGTTTCGAACTTCATCGGCCACCACGGCAAATCCAGCGCCGGCCTCACCTGCACGGGCCGCCTCCACCGCAGCATTTAGGGCCAGGAGGTTGGTTTGAAATGCGATTTCGTCAATGGTTTTGATGATCTTAGATGTCTCTTCGCTGGCCCTGGAAATTTCACCCATGGATCGAGTCAGAGATCCCATGGCGCTATTGGCAGTGTTTATCACCTCTTTTGCCACTCCCATCAACTGGTTGGCCTGACCAGCATTGTCTGCGTTTTGACGGGTCATGGAAGCCATCTCTTCCAAAGAAGACGATGTTTCCTCCAAGGAGGCTGCCTGCTCAGATGCCCCTTCGGCAAGAGATTGGCTGGAGGCTGCTACCTGGCTCGATGCCGATGCCACCTGGTTCGAGGCCTGGTCCAGTCCTGAGGTGGTTCTAGAGAGGATACGCGTCAGGGAACCTGCGGTGAAAACGCTGCTCACGATGCCCAAAATGCATGTTGCCAAAACTACAGCCAGGATGATTTCAAAGTAGGATTTCACCTCTTCGGAAAAGCGGGAGGACTCTGCCAGTGCACGCGCCTTGACTTCGTCAATCCCTTTCTCGATGCCTTCCAGAATAGATCTTTCAAGGGTTTGAATTTGTTCCACATTTTCTATATACTTCAGGGTCAGGTCCTTTATTTTAAGGTTAGCCTCCTTGGCCGCCACAGCCATTTTGGCAAAAGGGGTTCCAGCCAAGCGTTTAACATCATTTTCAACGTTTTTAAGAAGCTTCGCCAAAAATTGAAGCAATTCATCCTTAATCTTTAAATCCTCTCTTAGTTTGCCGAATAAAACTTGTATCTTGTAATTGGAGGACGTATTGACATTGGCCCCAATGATCACAAGCCGCTCCAGTTTGGAAACTTCAGCTCTCTTGTCCTCGTCTGCCAGTTTCCGGGCAACCTGTTTGATGAACCCATCCGAGTTCTGAATGGAAAGCCCGGTCAAAGCCATGACTTCATTTTCGATTTGATTATTCATTTGCCTGAAGTGCTCTATACTCTCCACATCTTTCCAGAGCTCAACAAAATTAGCGGAAAGATCTGCATCTCGCATCTCAGTAAGCAGGGTATTATAAGTCATTTCCAACCGGCTATAATCCATATCGCGATTGATATATTCCTTTACATTTAGCGCCGTTTGCCGAATCTCTTCGGCCAAACGATCGGCCGCGGCTTGTTCCCCAGT
>CAYXDR010000248.1:0-5213 GCA_964463515.1 uncultured Desulfobacteraceae bacterium
TCATGATGAGGTCGTAAAAAGTCAAAATATCCCCTCTATCGTCACCTACCGACACAATTTTGAGTCGGGGCGTCCAGTGATTCCAATGACTTCTGGATTCCGGCCTACGCGGGAATGACGGCTTGGGGGCTTTTACGAGGCCTTCATATTTCATAAAGTGAGTCGCTATTGTTTTCCCGGATTATTTTACTTGACAAACATCATACGTATGAAATATGAATTATAGGCCTTGAAAGAGATGACTGAATGACGGCCTGGGGACTTTTACGAATCCATCAGTCATGCTTGTCGGATATTTTTATGAATTTTTGCATCGGTCCGAATATGCCGCCAATAAACCTCTTCAATGAACAGCTCAAGGGAATGGATCTTTCGGTCCCGGTTTCCCAGCAAATTCATCGGTACATTCGGAAAGCTATTATATCCGGACGCATCTCGCCTGGAGAAAAACTCCCATCCGAAGAATCACTGGCCCGTGAATTTCATGTGTCCAAGACCGCGGTCAGAGAAGCCCTTGGTCACCTGCTGGCTGAAGGGCTCATCGAAAAGAGGAGAGGCGCCATGGGAGGCAGCTTTGTAGCAGAGGGCAACTCCGAACGCATTTTGGATGTTGTCACCGATTGCTACCGGTTGGGAGGCCTTACCTTGGACGAGGTTTTTGAGTTCAGGCGGTTGGTCGAGCCAATCGTGGCCGCCCTGGCCTGTGAGAACCGAACCGAAGCGGACATGAAAATCCTGGCGGAGAACCTGGAAGCCTGCCGGAAGGCCTTGGCCGAAGGCTGGGTGGATCGGGCTAAGCAGGTGGCTTTTCACGGCCTCTTGGGCCAGGCCGGCCACAATCGTTTGTTGACTGCTTCCATAACGGCCGCCATCAACATCTCGCGGGAGTTCACCTCTAAAATCAATTTCCCCTATGAACATGGTCAACTGGATTTTTCCTATAATGAACGTCTTTACCAGTGTCTTGTAGACCGGGATCCTGAAAAAGCCAGAACGCTCATGAAAGAACACTTTGAAAAATCGAATCTCCTTCTCGATCGGTATCACAAGCACCTGAAAGAAGAAGCGAAGGCAAGTTGAGATAGCCCTTATATTTTTTTGTCCTATTGATAGTTCATAAGTATGAAGAATAGCCTGTCTTTTCAATTTACCAAGCGTAACAGTACGCTGCAGGCGGTTTTGGGGCGAATGAACCATGATGGCCGAGGACAAGTGGTTTTCTTGATGTCGTTAACCTCAAAAAACGGAACTTTTGAATATGGAAATTCTTTTTGAAAATGCACGTATTTTTGATGGCCTACATGCAGATTTTTATCCGGGGTGGGTCGGAGTGGACCAAGGAACCATAGTTGCGGTCGAATCGCCTTCGGTGGCTCCTCCGGCAGAAACAGCCAAGCGTATTAATCTCAAGCAATGCGTTGTGATGCCCGGACTTATAGACGCACATGTGCACCTGGGACTGGATGCCTCCCTTGATCCAGTGAGTTCCATTACAAGTTGTTCTCCGGCGCAGTTGGCCCTGCGCATGACGGCTCACGCTGCAGCAACTCTTGCGGCCGGGGTGACCACGGTCCGTGATTTGGGCTGCTTCAGGCATGTGGATATGGCTGTTCGGGACGCAATAAAAAACGGTCTTGTTCCAGGGCCCCGCATGCTTTGCGCCGGGCAGTTCATCTGCATGACCGGGGGGCACGGGTGGCAGTTCGGTTTCGAGGCCGACGGTAAAGATCAGATTAGACACGGTGTCAGGCGGCAGGTTAAAGCCGGGGCGGACGTTGTCAAATTCATAGCCACAGGCGGGGTTTGCACCAAAGGCGTGGAGCCCGGGCAGGCACAACTGACCAGCGCGGAGATGGCCGCAGGCATCGAGGTCGCCCACCTGGCCGGGCGAAAAACCGCAGCCCATGCGCAAAGCCTGCCCGGAACAAAGAACGCACTGGATGCCGGGATCGATTCCATTGAACACGGAGCCGAACTGGACGAGGCTGCTTTGGAAACCATGGTCAAAAACGATATCTTTTTGGTGCCCACCCTGGCCGCCGGCGCTTGCATGATTGCAGGGGGCACGGCTTCAGGGTTGGCGGACTATATCGTTGGCAAAGCCAAAGCCCATCGGGGAGCCCGCCTTCTGGGTTTGGCCCAGGCCAAGGCCGCCGGAGTCAAGATCGCCATGGGGACGGATGCCGGTACGCCCTTGAACCTTCATGGTAAAAATGTCCGGGAATTGCTCGAACTGCTGCAGGCGGGGTTTAACCCGTTTGAGGCTCTCCGGGCGGCTACGGCCGATGCTGCCGAGTTGCTCGGTGTAAACGATCGTGTGGGAAGGATCGCCCCGGGCTGTCTTGCCGACCTCCTTGTTGTCGACGGAGGCATTACTACGGATCTTTGTGTGCTAGGAGAAAAAGAAAAAATTCTGGCCGTCTACCAGGAAGGAAGTCTACGATCCGGCCTGTGGTTCCAAACCTTCGGGAGCGATGGTCCATGAAGACTTTTATCGTTAAGCGCCTCATCCAGGCCGTAGCCGTCTGCCTGGTCATTTCCATGATTTCCTTTTTTCTGCTGTTTCTGAATACAGACCCGGCACTGGTCCTGCTTCCCCCTGAGGCCGAAGTGGAAGACATCGCAGTATTCAAGAAGCAGATGGGCTTCGATCGTCCGATCATCATCCAGTACCTGGACTTTATCGGCAAGGTTATTTTCCATGCAGACTTCGGCAACTCCTTCGTAGCCAAGGTTCCCACACTCAGGCTCCTGGCCGAACGTGTCCCCGCCACCTTGAAACTCACTGCCAGCGCCGTGTTGATAGCCAATTTAATAGCTATCCCTTTAGGCATTCTCGCAGCGGTTCGCCGTTATTCAGTCATAGACAATTTGAGCACCCTCATAGCACTCACGGGCCAGGCCATGCCTCTCTATTGGCTCGGAATCATGCTGATCATCGTTTTCGGCGTCTGGCTGGGCTGGCTGCCCATTTCCGGCAGCGAAACTCTTCCCCACCTGATACTGCCGGCCGTAACCCTGGCGGCCTATCTGCTGCCTGCCAATATGCGGCTGGTTCGCTCAGGCATGCTGGATGTGCTTAATCAGGACTACATACGTACCGCCAGGGCCAAAGGCGCAAGCGAAATGCGCATCTTTACGGTTCATGCTTTTAAAAATGCGGCCATTCCACTGGTGATTGTCACGGGGCTCCAATTTTCCATTCTGCTGGGTGGCACGGTGGTCACAGAGACTGTATTCGCCTGGCCCGGCCTGGGCCGTCTGGCCGTGGATTCCATTCTCATGGGCGACTACCCGGTGGTTCAGGCCATCGTGATATTTTTTTCACTGTGTGTGGTTATTGGTAACCTTCTGGCCGATATCCTGGCCGCGTTGATCGACCCCCGAATCAGGCAGGAGTGAAGGAAATGAAGATTCGAGACCGACGGCTTCTTGAGAAGCCCAATGCTGCAGGGAACGTTATAAATTGCTGAGAATGCCCATTTGGAAATACCAAGCAGAAGCCAGAGAACCTTTATGCAAGATGCGATAGTAAAACCGCAGCAGATCCAGGGAATCACCCGGCCCTCGCCGAGCCGCAGGCTCTGGGGCAAGATGTGCCGGCTGAAAATGGGAATAATCGGCCTGCTGATCCTGCTCGGGCTTGTCGGGTCCGCCTTGACCGCACACTGGCTGGCCCCTTTCGACCCTTATGACCAGGATATCATGAGCCGTCTTCAGCCACCGGCCTGGGTTGTCGGCGGCAGCAACCAACACCTTCTGGGGACGGACGGAGTCGGCCGGGACCTGTTCAGCCGCATAATTTACGGATCCAGAATCTCGCTTCTGGTGGGCTTGACAGCCGTGCTTCTCCAGGTGATCATCGGTGTAGCTTTGGGCATGGCGGCTGGTTATTACCGGGGGTGGGTGGACTCGATCATTTCCTTTATGGTCAACGTCATGCTCGGTTTCCCTTTTATACTGCTGGCCATGAGCCTTGTGGCCGTTTTGGGGCCCTCGCTGCAAAACATCATCATTGCCCTGGGGTTGACGGGCTGGCCGATCTTTACCCGTGTCACCCGCGTGGAGACCCTGAAACTGCGGGAAATGGAATTCGTGCTTGCTGCCCGTTCTCTTGCCTTTTCCACCCTGCGCATCATAGCAAAACACATTCTCCCCAATCTTCTGCCCTCGATTCTTGTCCTGGCAACCGTGGAAGTCGCCCGTGCCATCATCCGGGAATCTCTGCTCTCCTTTCTGGGCCTCGGCATTCAGCCGCCCACCCCGTCATGGGGAGCCATGCTGGCCGAAGGCAGGGATTATATGCTCATGCAGTGGTGGTTGGCAGCTTTTCCCGGCCTTGCAATTTTTCTGAGCGCCTTGGGAATCAATCTTTTGGGAGACGGCCTTCGCGATTTGATCGATCCGCATTTGAGGAAAGACTGATGCAGAGCAACGACACGCTATTACGCCTTGACAACCTGCAGAAGCATTTTCCCATTAAGAAAGGCCTGCTTTCTAAAACCGTGGGTCACGTCTTCGCCGTAGACGGAGTGGATCTTTTCATTCAGCCGGGTGAGACGCTGGGACTGGTGGGCGAATCCGGCTGCGGCAAATCTACGCTGGGCCGGTGCATTCTCCGGCTGCATGAACCGAGCGGCGGGCGGATCTGGTTTCGAGGGCAGGATGTTTCTACTCTCAAGGGCCGGGATCTGATTCGGTTTCGCCGCAAAGTCCAGATGGTTTTTCAGGATCCGTACGCCTCACTCAACCCGAGACTGCGCATCAGGGAAATCATAGGTGAGTCCATCCGTGTACACAATCTGCACAATGACAAACCATGGCGCGAACGAACCGCACACCTGCTCAGAGAGGTCGGCTTGTCCCCGGAACATATGGACCGTTACCCCCACGAATTTTCAGGGGGGCAGCGCCAGCGCATCGGTGTGGCCCGCGCGCTGGCCATGGAGCCCATGCTCATTATCGCCGATGAACCGGTTTCGGCATTGGACGTTTCCATCCAGGCCCAGGTTTTGAATTTACTGGACCGGCTGAAGGAGCGATTTGAATTGAGCTACCTGGTAATCGCCCATGACCTGGGTGTGGTAGAGCATATATCCGACCGGATAGGAGTCATGTATCTGGGCCGGATTGTGGAAACCGCTTCTGACCGGGAGCTTTACCAGAACCCCCTTCATCCCTATACCCGGGCGCTGCTTTCCGCCGTTCCCAGG
>CAYXDR010000249.1:0-5193 GCA_964463515.1 uncultured Desulfobacteraceae bacterium
TTCTCTGCGCCTCTAGTGAGCGCAGCGAACGGGCGAGAGATACTGCCGTTTTGCTCAAAATGCGCTCTAGCCTGCCAGGAGATGAGCCCTTGTGGATAGCCAGGACAATTAAAGATCTTTTCTTGGAGTTGTTGGCGTCTTGGCGTCCTTCGTGTTTTTCGTGGTTTATCTTTTTGTTTGAACCGCTCGCTTCGCTGACCTGCGGTGCGCTACACCAATCGGGGTCGGAGTCGCCATCGGCTGCTTTTTAATGTAATTTTTTCCGATAGCCTCATGCTATCGGATAATCCCGGATCGTTGTCAGTGAGGCAGAGCCGAACGGTTGTCGTTGTCGTAATCGTTGTCTTAATCGTCCATGAAGACGTTCCAGCGTTCACCGATTACGATTACGACAACTAAAAATCAATGGATATCGAGTAAGAATCTAACAACGATACGATCAAAGTCCGGACATCTGTTTGAATTTATTATCCCAAAATTCCTTTTCCTTTTCTCTCCAGTTCGTTCCGCCGAACTGCTTGTCATAAAAGCCCCCGAGCCTCTCAAACACCCTTTCCCAGGCGCTCTTTTTCTTTGTCGCAGCCTCGATCACATCAGAAACGAATAGATGGATCTCGTCCATCTTTTCTTTTGGTGCATAATATGCTGCGCCTTCCTCTGCGGATTTCTTCAGGTTCTCCTGAGACAAACCATGAGCGGTAAGCATCAACGCCGGAATTTTTCTCTTCCTTGCGATATCGAGAAGTTCGAAACCGTTGACTCCCATGATATCCAGAATCGCGACATCGTAATCATTTCCCTCCAACAAGTTTTTTGCATCCTCAAATGAAAGCGCCGTATCGATCTTACATTCACTCAGGAAATCCACTAAAGTTTCAAGTACGTCCTTTTCATCGTCTACGATTAAAATTCTTTTCCCTTTTATTCGTTCAGTTGCGTCCATTTCCCTCTCCTCACTTCAGTTCAAACGATAAGGCTTAATTGAGAATCTGATTCCTCTCTCCTCGAAATACTATTGCTAACACAAGCGGAATTTTCCGTCAAAGTAATTATCCTTCTGGAAATTGCAAGAAGCCTCCTGCCAAGGTTGCATTGTAAACTCCGGGCACAGGTGTTAAAGTGCGATTTCGTGATAATCGGTACGAAAATCGTCAAAGTGAGACAAAAATGGAAGCACATTCCTTCCTGTTCAAGACCGGTGATATCGACATAAATTACCGCGTCCGGGGTTCCGGCCGCCCGGTCATTCTGCTCCACGGCTTCGGCGCATCCTGCCGCACCTGGGACCGTTTAAAAACTGAATTCTTCCATGATTTCCGCTTAATTTCCATCGATTTGAAAGGGTTCGGACTGTCCGGGAAACCTCGGGACCGGCGCTACAGCGCGAGGGATCAAAGCGATATCGTGATCAAATTCATAAAAAAGCACGATCTCAGAGACGTGATCCTGGTCGGACATTCTTTCGGAGGAGCGGTCGCACTCCTAACCTGCATCCGCATGCAGACATCATCTGAAACAAAGCCGCCCATCGCCGGAATGGTTCTTATAGGTGCCGCTAGTTTCAGGCAGAAACTCCCCTATTTTATTAGAATCCTGCAGATCCCGTTACTTAACCACCTGCTGCTTGCCCTGGCGCCGGCATCCTTTTTCACGAAAATAATACTTGCAAAGGCTTTTTACGACAAAACCAGAATAACACGGGAATTAGTCGACATATACGCCGGGCCGCTGAAACTCCCGGGATCACGTCATGCTCTCATTGCCACGGCAAAAAAGCTGGTCCCCGGCGACATGAAATCAATCACCGACAGTTATTCCGGGATCAGAATCCCGGCTCTTTTGATCTGGGGAGAAAAAGATGTAATAGTGCCTCTCGAAGTGGGCAGACGCCTTGAATCGGTACTTCCGAATGCAACACTCCATATAATTAGGGAATGCGGACACATCCCCCAGGAAGAATACCCCGAGGAAACATCCCGAATTCTTCTGAATTTCTTTAATGATATCGATTGAATTTATAGAAGGAGCGAGAGGAAAAAACACTACTCTCAAAATGGCCGATCCCGAGCTCGGCGAGCATGCCTTTTTTGACTCTTTACGGTTTCATCAATTGAGGGATACCTGCATTCTTCACATTTTGGCTTTCTTGCGACACAAACCTTATTGCTCATGTTTTCACATTGTACAAGATTCGTAGCATCTCAAAAACGTGACATTCCACATGAACGCCATCCTATTCCGCCAAAAGGAACCGGTGCCATTCGGTCGAGCTCCCGGCGACGGGCACCACGAACACGACACCCACCACCGAAGAACTCACCTGTACCACCATCGCACCTTCATACGTCTTGCGGAGGCGATAGGTCATAGACTCGAAGCCACTCACGTTTTCCGCTATCCAGCGAGACTACTTCAGCACCCCCGCCTATTCAAATAAAGCTGCTCCCCTTTTTCTGCGTTTTTGAGCTGCTCATCTATATCCTGCATGACAGCCTCATGTGGCATAACAGGGCCGCGTATCAACCGTTTGCAGGGCGGCAGCCGGCGCGGCTTTTACCGCGCCGCTGGAAGGCCATGGTTGAAATTATACTACTTTGTGAAGAATAATCTTTATATGCTTCGAAAATAGCTCGAAATCTTTGTCTGTAGTAAAAATTGAAAATTTGTTTCTATTGGCCATGGCGCAAATCAAAAAATCAGTATTCGATCCCTGGATACCTTTTGAACGACAACGATTAAAATACTTCGCTGCTGTAACATAATCCTCGGTGATGGCTGGGAGATCGGGAAAGCTTTCAAGATGCCTTTGAAGTTTTTTGAACTGAGATTCACTGCGAATGCCAGACAGGATTTCCTGCCGTATGGGTCCAATCATTTGTACGCGATGATCCTCGATCATGCGCCGAAATTCTTGGACTGTGCTATTGGATTCCGGCTTGTCACGCCTTAATGCCAGGGACCATACACTGGTATCAACGATGACCTTCATGAATGGCGTCTCTGCTCTTTATAATCATATTCCGGATCATATTCCACAGTCCCAAACATCGATAAAATTCTTTCTTGCTCTAAATTTTGTATATATTCAATTAAAGCTTTCGATACAGCGGCTTTTTTTGTTTTATGGCCTCCGAGCCTGACAGCCTTTTTAATAAGTTTGTCATCAATCTGTAAGTTCGTCGCCATAACATCACCTCCTAGAAGATCACACGTAATATTACACACAAAGTTGTGTGAATCCAAGAGAATATTTTCAGACTCCAACGCCAAGGAGGTACGGAATCCGCTTAAACCGATGGATCCGGCTTTTTCCATCGATAAGGCAGCTCTTGAATCGTTCCCGGTTTCGTCATGGTTTTAAGTGCTTTAATTGCGTCCAATATAATGCGCCGTTGACGTTCAACATTGTGCGGCTCCCCGAACATGCAGCCGCGGGCGAACTTTACAAGGAGCGCCCGTGGCGGTTTAATGTGCGCCATGCGGTCGGGCGCGTTGCCCATGGAAATTGTCGGAAATCCCGCTTCCTCGGCCACCCGTTGGATCAGACCGACCGTCTGATGACATTTCGGTCAGACCGGCACAAGGAGCAACACGTCCACCCCCTCCGCTTTGATCCGGGAAAGAAAATCCGGGATCGTTTTTGTCACCAGCGTGACGACATCGTTGACATAGCTGAAGCTGTAATGCGTATCCGCCACCGTGCCGATAACGCCTTCCTTTTCGAGTTCAATCAAGCGATGAATGGGGAAAATCGTGTTCATGTCCTGCTCCGCCAGGCTGTGATCGTAATGAGCATGAGCGATGCCAATGTCTTCCTGGCGAACGTTTCTCGGGATCTGCCGGAAGGATGGATCCCCGTGAATCGAGTTCGTGTCAAAGGGCGTCTGGCTGTCCTTGAGGTAAAATCCGCCGCTTGTGACCAGACCGAAAGTCTGCTCGGAGGCACGGCCCTCATATGGAGTCCACGGGATGTCTTCCGGTACAATGAAAGGATACTTCGTTATGATATCCTTCAAATTACCTGCCAGATAATCCGGGAGGCTTTCTTCCACCCATTTTTCATAGGCGGGCCTGAATGAGTGCAGGTCGACAGCCATATTTAATTCCTTTCATGGAAATGGAAATTGTCCGGCAGCACTTCGCGTTTCTGCCGGAGATTGAAAACAATAAAATATAACATCCCTGGTTCCGCCGGGCTTTTACGCTCATCGCTGTAGTCCCTCGATCGGGTTCTTAACCCTTATTTCAGAAAAGACGCCAGAGCTCTACCTTCTCCCAGTCGGAATATTCCAGACCCCGCAGCCATACGGTGCGTGTATCGGGAACTGCGATAACCTGGACAACGGTTCCAGCATGGACGGCTCCACCGTCCTCAACCGATATATCCATTAATGCCATCATTCTGTTCACATCCAGGAAACCCTTGTATTCAGGCGAATCCGCCAGGTTATAAAGATTTTCAAGCCTCGGGTCATTTTGGACCGGCGGCGGCGGATTAACCAGTCCTTCCCAATCCGGCGGATAGGGCGGCACAAAACTGTTGTACGCCGCCAGGACGCCCTCATGTCTTCCTTCTTTTACACGGCACCCGAAGGTGGGTCTTTCCACCGATATGGCGCGGGAGGCATCGGCAATCTGTATTATGTAAGACAGATCCGCCGGTGTATCGCAAAGCAGGCTGTAGGCCTCATCCATGGTGGACGCGGATGCCAGTACCCGTAGAAGCACTGAAGAGGTATCTTCCGCATCAGGGTCATAATTACCGTCCGATTGTTCTCCGTTATTCAGCTCCAGGAAGAGACCCTTTTCGTTCATCCCTGTTTCAAGATAGAGGTTGCCCACGGGGTGGATGTTTGCCACGGCAAGATCTTCTGCGGGGTGAAAAACCACGATTCCCAGGTATTTCATGTACTTAAGCATTGCTTTCCGATTGATATCCCAGTTTCTGCCGAAAACGAGAGTCCCTTCAGGACTGTACTGCCCCCAGGCCGCTATACCACTGCATTCGGAAGGCGAATCGCCCGATATAATCGCCGAGGCTAAAAACATCATTCCCGCATTTAGAACCATTACTTCATTTTCACTCAGGCCGGATGTTTCCGACATGCCGGCCATAATGCTTTTTATTTCAGGTGAATAGAGGGAGGCGACACCTTTGGCGGCGTCAACCTGTTCAGCATAAGAGATGCCTCT
>CAYXDR010000250.1:0-5184 GCA_964463515.1 uncultured Desulfobacteraceae bacterium
AAGTCCCCAAGCCGTCATTTCCCGACGAGAACTTGTGTCGGGGAATCCATAAGTCCTGGAATTACTGGACCTCGGCCTGCACCGGGGTGACGAAACAGGGCAGATTTTGACTTTTTACGATGTCATCACTAATGAAATTTTCACTGGTTATTGCTGGTATGTGTAAAGGCAACGGCCAAGGATTTTTTTCAGTAGATTTTGCTCACGTGCCGATCGGCTAGGAGGGTGTGATGAAAGCACTGGTTACTTATTTCTCTCAGACCGGAAACACGGAGAAAGTTGCACGGGCTATATACGATGGAATTGAAACTGCGGAAAAGGATATTATTCCTGTCTCCGATGTCCGCGATACAAGTTCCTATGATTTGGTCTTCTGCGGATTCCCGGTTCAGGCGCACAGTGTTCCGCCGGCAGTGGAGTCTTTTCTCGAACAGTTGCCCGATGGCACCAAGGTGGCTCTTTTCGCGACCCATGGATCTTTGCGGGGAGGTGAACTGGCAGTACAGGCCTTTTACCATGCAATAACCGTTACACCGAAACTTAAAATCCTCGGGACGTTCGGCTGCAGGGGCAAGGTCAAGCATAGCCTGCTCGATGCTTTGATGAACAAGCCGGAAAACATGGCTTGGGCCGTTGAGGCACAGAGTGCCGCCGGGCATCCCGACCGCTCCGATCTCGAGGATGCCGCCGAATTCGCCCGTACGATGCTCACAAAATCGCGGACACTTTGACATGAGCGGAAGTTGTCCCCTGTTCTGTCCAGGGGTCGTCTCCGTAGAAATATGAGTGAGGCATGAAGTGACCGTAGAAAAATGCAGCCCTGGAGACGCTGCGATCCGGCCGGCTGGCCGCCGTTGGGCGGTGTTTCACCTCGCTGCATCCCTGTTTGTTATATCTCAGTTCTACCGTGTATCCAATGCCGTAATCGCCCCCGAGCTGCAGCGGGACCTGTCTTTGTCCGCCGAATCGCTGGGCCTTCTGAGTGCGATGTTTTTCTATGCGTTCGCGGCGGCACAAATTCCCCTGGCCCTTTTCCTGGACAGACTGGGATCCCGGTTGACGATGACCATCCTGAGCCTGATCGGGGCGGCGGGTGCGTTTATCTTCGCCCTTTCCGAGACAATGGCCGTGGCCGTAATCGGCCGTGCGCTTTTGGGGTTGGGAATGGCTGCCAACCTAATGGGTTCCATGAAGCTGTTTACGCGGTGGTTTTCCGCCCGTGAATTTGCAACCATTTCCGGAATCCTTTTCGCTCTCGGCGCTCTGGGCAACATGCTTGCCGCCACCCCTCTGGCCTTTCTGGTCGGAGCGGTGGGGTGGCGCACGGCGTTCGCGCTTATCGGTGGGTTGACAGTGGTTTGTGCGGGATCTTTTTTCCTTTTTGTCCGTGATAATCCGTGGCCTTCGGAAAAGATCCCCGTTGATGACAGGGAGAAAGGAAGTATCTCCCGAAACGTGAAACGCCTTGTTTCCCGGCGTGAGTACTGGTTGATTTCGATCGGAACATTTATCCGGTACGGAGTTTTCGTCGCCATACAGGGTTTATGGGCTGGCCCTTATCTCATTTACGGTATAGGGTTGTCGGCGGTGGAAACCGGAAATTTCCTGCTTGTCCTTAATATCGGTTTTCTCATCGGTTCCCCTGTTTCCGGCTGGCTTGCGGATCGCACGCTGGGTTCTCCCAGAATAGTCGCTCTTCTGGGGCTGGCAGTTATGGGTGCCGTGACTTACATCCTTTCCACCGGACTGGCTGACGTTCATATGTGGCTTCTTGGAACATGTTTTTTCATGTTTGGTGTTTTCGGTTCGTTCGGTTTTATGATGCTTGCACACATAAAGGTCGTTATGCCTACCGCGATGAGTGGCATGGCGATTACCGGGGTTAACCTGTTTACAATGCTCGGTGCGGCTCTATATATGCAGATCATGGGCCGAATCCTGGATGTTGCGGGTAGCGTGGATCAATTTTCAGCCGCTGATTTTCACAGGGTGTTCTTTGTGGCTTTTGTATCGCTGGCCTTTGCGTTTTTTGTTTACCTGCCGACCAGGGACAACGGCGGCAAAACGACCTGACAGGGATGTCTATGTACGGAGGCGTAAATGGTTCCTGAACAAAATAATGTGTTTCCGCGAAAGATCGGAGCGGCTCTTCCCCATGCGAAAAGGGCCGAGGGCGCTTATATCGTGGATGATCGCGGGCGCAGGTATTTGGATGCAAGCGGCGGAGCGGTGGTTGCAAACCTGGGGCAGGGCAGGGAGGAGATCGCCAGGGCGGTTTACGACCAGTTGATGTCCTGCTACTACGCTCATCCTACCATGTTCACCTCTTCTTCGGTGGAAAAGCTTGCCGGCAGGCTCGCCGCACATTCAGGGGGGGATCTGTCTCGTTTCTACTTTCTCTCGAGCGGGTCGGAAGCAGTGGAAACAAGCATAAAAATGGCCCGCCAAGTGAACCTGGCTCTCGGAAGACCACAAAAACACCGTTTGATTTCCCGCTGGAAATCCTATCACGGATTGACCCTGGGGGCTCTTTCTGCTATGGGTAGGACCGCATTCAGGGTGCCTTATGCGCCGATGCTGACGGAAGTGGAACATATCGCCCCGCCCTATTGTTACCGTTGCTTTTATGAGTTGAAATACCCGGAATGCAGGTTGCGGTGCGCCAGGGCGCTGGAAGATGTCATAGTGAGCCTGGGCCCGGATATAGTTTCAGCATTTCTCGGGGAAACGGTGAGCGGTGCCACGATAGCTGGTGTAGTTCCTCCAACGGGGTACTGGCCGTTGATCCGCAGCATCTGCGATCGCTACGATGTCCTTTTGATCCTGGATGAAGTCATGTGCGGAATGGGCCGAACCGGCTCATGGTTCGCCTACCAGGACTTCGATGTGAAACCGGATATCGTGACTCTAGGCAAGGGGCTGAGCGGGGGGAGCCTCCCCCTTTCCGCAGCCGGTGTCAAGGGCGCGCTTTACGATGCGGTGGCCGCTTCCGGCGGTTTTGTCCACGGGGGTACCTTCAGCCACCATCCGGTTACTGCTGCCGCCGGAGTTGCGGCGGTCGGTATCCTCGAACGGGAGCAACTGGTGGAGCGTGCTGCGCAGATGGGGAAACTGCTTGGAGAGTTGCTTCTGGAAAGGCTTGGACAAAACAAGCACGTGGGCGATATCCGGGGAAAGGGCCTGCTGTGGGGTGTTGAGATAGTTTCGGACAGGGAAAGCAAAGAGCCTTATCCCAGGAAAGAAAAGACGGTGGAACGATTGTGGCGGGCCCTTTTCGAAAATGGAGTTATAGTTTACTCGGCTTCGGGTCTGGCCGGTCCTGACGGAGATGCATTGATCGTGGCGCCTCCTTTTATAATTCAGGAAAACGAGCTAACTGAAATTGTGGAAAAATTAAGTTCAGCGATCGAATCTGTCCTCGGATGATGGTATAAAACAGGTTAATGGTAAGCGTAAAAGATTTCTCCATGCTCAGCATCGGAAACCTCAAAACCTATTTTCGCACGCCTCAGGGCATTGCAAGGGCAGTGGATGGAATTAATCTCCACATCGATGCGGGAGAAGTGGTCGGGGTCGTCGGTGAATCCGGGTGCGGTAAATCCGTCATGGCTTTGTCCGTGCTCAGGCTCTTACCCAGCCCGCCGGCTTTTTTCGCCGGGGGCGAAATACTTTTTAACGGCAAGAATCTCCTCAAGGTTCCATCCGATGAAATAAGGCGTATTCGCGGGAATCAAATCAGCATGATTTTCCAGGAGCCCATGAGCGCCTTGAATCCTGTTTACACTATAGGCAATCAACTGATGGAAATCTTTCTTACTCATCGCAATATGGGGCGGAGAGAAGCGTTTAGCAGTTCCATCGAGATGTTGGCCAGGGTAGGCGTACCGGCTCCTGAACGAAGGATCAGGGAATATCCCTACCAGCTGTCAGGGGGCATGCGGCAGCGGGTGATGATTGCGATGGCCCTGGGGTGCCGCCCGGCGCTTTTGATCGCCGACGAACCGACGACTGCCTTGGATGTGAGTATTCAGGCTCAAATTCTGGAACTCATGGTTGAACTGAAAGAAGAGTTCGGGATGGCGATCCTCCTGATCACCCACGATTTGGGGGTAGTCGCGGAAGTCACCCAGCGCGTGGCCGTAATGTACACGGGAAGAGTGATGGAGGAAGCATCAACGCTGGAACTTTTTGAAAACCCGTTGCATCCTTACACACGTGGTCTTATGGCTTCTATCCCCAGAGCTGATTTATTTTTCGAAGAAGAGAGATTGTCCGAGATCGAGGGAACTGTTCCCAGCCTTTTGGAGTTGCCGAACGGATGCCATTTCGAACCCCGCTGCCCTGTTTCCCTGGAGGTATGCAAAAATGATGCTCCGTTGCTGGAGGAAGTCGGCCCCGGCCATCGGGTGGCCTGCTGGAGAGTAAAAAATGGCTGAACTCCTGAGTGTGAAGGGATTGGTGAAGCATTTTCCGGTCAGACGCGGATTTTTCGGCCGTCAAGCAGCAAAAGTTCATGCAGTGGACGATGTTTCATTCACTATCGGGGAAAACGAAACACTGGGCCTTGTGGGTGAATCAGGGTGCGGTAAGTCCACCGCGGGATTTTGCATTCTGCGGCTTATAGAGCCGACGGGAGGAGAAGTCCGGTTCAGGGGAGAAAACATTCTCGATCTGGATGCCGGAAAGCTGCGGGTCCTGCGGCGCCAGATGCAGATCGTTTTCCAGGATCCTTTCGGATCTCTCAATCCGCGTCTTACCGTGGAGCGTATCGTGGAGGAACCTTTGCTCAACCACGAAGTTTTGAATGGTGCGAAGCGGCGTCAGCGGGTGGCGGAAGCCTTGGAAATGGTAGGGCTTTTGCCGGAATATATGAGCCGATTCCCCCATGAATTTTCAGGCGGCCAGCGTCAGCGCATCTGCATCGCTCGGGCGTTGGTTTTGAATCCCAGCCTTATCATCGGCGACGAACCGGTCTCCGCCCTGGATGTCTCAGTACGGGCGCAGGTGTTGAACCTGATGGTTCAACTCCAGCGGCAGTTAAATCTTTCTTACCTTTTTATTTCTCACGATCTGGCAGTGATCCGCTATGTCAGCCACCGTGTAGGGGTGATGTACCTGGGAGAGATTGTCGAACTTGCAGATTCAGCCACGATTTATAACAACCCCCTGCATCCTTACACCGTC
>CAYXDR010000251.1:0-5159 GCA_964463515.1 uncultured Desulfobacteraceae bacterium
ATCTGTGCCCCGACGCCGTAATCCCGCATGTCGGCTTGAAAACCCAGTTCTTCGTTGGCCTCCACGGTATCCAGGCCCCGATCCTGCAGGGCGTATGCCTTCAATTTATTCGCAAGCCCTATACCCCTGCCTTCCTGGTGAAGATAAAGTACCACGCCCATGCCCTCTTTCTGGACCATTTCCATGGACTTCTTGAGCTGCTCACCGCAATCGCAGCGATAGGAGCCGAAAACATCCCCGGTGAGACACTCCGAGTGAACACGGACGAGGATCTCCTTTTCCGGATCCAGGCTGCCTTTTACAAGCGCGAGATGTTCATAGTCATCGATGTCGTTTACGAAAGCGACTGCCTTGAACTCCCCGTAAGGAGTCGGCAGCATGGTCTCGGCAACCTGATGAACAAAGCTCTCGTTATGCATCCTGTAGGCGATAATATCCGCCACGGAAGCAATTTTGAGCCCGTGAATCCCGGAAAAACGCTCAAGGTCGGGCAAACGCGCCATTGTTCCGTCTTCATTCATTATTTCGCAGATAACTGCGGCGGGCTTCAGCCCGGAAAGACGGGCCAGGTCCACCGACCCCTCGGTCTGGCCGGTCCTGAACAATACCCCGCCTCTTCGGGCACGCAACGGGAAAACGTGGCCCGGTTGGACCAGGTCCTCCGGTTTGGCGTCGTCGGCCACCGCGGTTAAAATGGTATGGGCCCTGTCAGCGGCAGAAATCCCCGTCGTGACCCCGCTTCTCGCCTCTACACTCACGGTGAAAGCCGTATTGAAGCGGGAACGGTTGTCGTAAACCATCAATGGAAGTTTCAAACGGTCCACTATCTCGGGACTCATCGCGAGACATATCAAGCCTCTTCCGTATTTCGCCATAAAGTTAATGGCTTCCGGCGTCACCCTTTCGGCGGCGATGGTTAAATCGCCTTCGTTCTCGCGGTCCTCGTCGTCGACCAGGATAACCATTTTCCCTTCCCGCAAATCATCGAGAACATTTTCAATCTTTTCAATAGCCATTTCATTTCCAGTCGTTCAAGATTTCAGCAACATTTCGAGCCTGCCGTCAACGGCGTCATTTCCGCGTTCATATCCGGAGAGCGATACAAATTTTTCCACGTATTTACCTACCAGGTCCGTCTCTATATTGACCCTGCTTCCCGTCCTTTTTGAAAGGAGTGTCGTTTCGGCACCGGTCTGAGGGATAATATTGAGCTCCACGAATCCGGGGCCGCACTTGTTCACGGTCAGGCTCACGCCATCCACCGCGATCGATCCTTTTTCTATAACATAACGAAAAAGATTCCGCGGTATTTCAATTTTTAAAATCCAGGATTTATGCCTCGGGGAAATCCCGGAAACGATTCCTACCCCGTCCACGTGGCCCTGCACCAAATGGCCGCCCAGGCGATCGGAGAATTTAAGGGCGCGTTCCAAGTTCACTTCATTTCCGCTGCGAAGCAGCCCGAGTGTGGACCTGGCAAGTGTCTCGGCGGAAACATACACATCAAACGAACCCCTTGCCAGCCCGGTAATGGTGAGACAAACACCGTCCACGGCTACGCTGTCTCCCACCGCGGCATCCGCCATTTCGAAGCCGGGTTTCACGGTAAGGTAAATATCCCCTGCGTCATGCCTGTAGCCACTTATGATGCCGGTACCTTCGATCAGTCCGGTGAACATGCTCTCCGCCTTATCTGTTCCTGCAATTCATGCAAAAACTATATATACCGCTTTCAAGGACGATCCATCAATCCGGATATACCGGATAACCCACAGTGAGTACGTCCTGACCCATACGCTTGACCAACGGCTCATTGAGCTTAATGCACTTTGAAATATCGGATGGCCCTGAACCTGAAGCCATTGGGACACCGTCACTGCCGCCCAGCAGAAGCGGAGCCCTGAAAACATGAATCTTGTCTATCAGGCGTTCCCTTAACATGGTGCCCAACAAACCTGCACCTCCTTCCACCAGCACACTGACAATCTCACGCGCGGCCAATATACCCAAAAGAGCGCCCATGTCAATGCCCTCCGGGACTTCAGGGCACTCCAACAAGTGAACCCCGGTGCCAAGGTACTGCTCAAGGCGGGATGCCGGTACATGTTTTCCAACGGCAATAATCGTACGTTCCGGGTCCCCGCAAGCTACAACAGCGGCATCCCTCGGCGTTTTGAGATGCGTATCCACGACGATCCTGTAGGGCTGAGGGACCGTACGCCTGACCGCACGCACTGTGAGACGGGGATTATCCGCGATCACCGTGCCAACCCCCACCATGATTGCATCGGAGCCGTCTCTCATTCGATGGACAAGACGCCGGGAATTCTCACCGGTTATCCATTTGCTGTCACCCGTAGAAGTCGCAGTAAAACCATCCAGGGTCATAGCCGTTTTGGCGGTTACCATTGGAGTCCCGGTAGAAATATATTTCGTAAAAGCTTCATTCAGTTTCCGGCATTCCATCTCCAGAATACCCTCTCGAACCTCGATGCCGGATTTTCTGAGCATTTCGCAGCCGCCGCCGGCGACGTTGGGGTTGGGATCCTTCATGCCCACGACCACGCACCTGAGTCCGCTTTCCACAATCGCGCGGGTGCACGGAGGGGTTCTTCCATAATGATTACATGGCTCGAGGGTCACATACATCGTGCCTTTTACGGCGTTCCTGCCGGCCTTTTGGAGGGCTTCAATCTCCGCGTGAGGCTTTCCCGCCGCATGGTGATAACCGGCGGCCACCACCTCGCCGTCCTTCACGATCACTGCACCGACCGCCGGATTAGGCGAAGTACGGCCAAGCCCCTTTCGAGCCAGTGCAAGCGCACGCCTCATAAACCGTTCATCCATCGACAGATCGGCGCTGTTCATTTCCGATCATCCTCAGCGGCCGCCTCCACCCGGCGGCGTTCATGGTCCGCCTCTTCGTTTTTCGATCGCAGTATATCCTGCAATTCATCCATAAATTCACCAATATCCTTGAATTGGCGATAAACCGATGCAAAGCGTACATAGGCCACCTCATCCCACTCCCGCAGCTTTCCTATCACCCTTTCACCGATCTCTGTGCTGTCCACCTCCTTGCGGCCCAGTTCCTGGAAATAAAGTTCAAGGGAGTCGACGAATTCGTCGATGCTGGTGACGCTTATGGACCTCTTCTGGCAGGCCATCCGCATTCCGCGCGCGATTTTACCCCGGTCGAAAGGTTCCCTGCGCCCGTCTTTTTTCACCACCATCGGGAGAACTTCTTCCAGTTTCTCGTAAGTAGTGAATCTGCGGCCGCACTGAACGCACCGGCGCCGTCTTCGTATTGTCCGACTGTCCTTGCTGAGTCTGGAATCGATCACCTTGTTGTCGATTTTACCACAATAGGGGCATTTCATTTTTGCCACCTCACGAGCCGGATACCGGCTTCTTCGAGCATTTCCAGAGCAAGAGGATCGTCGTATGGATTCAAAAAAAAGATCTCGATGATGCCCGCGTTGATAAGCATTTTTGAACAAATTACACAGGGCTGGTCAGTACAGTACAAACTCGACCCCGCAATCGAGATTCCATGATAGGCGGCCTGTATTATGGCGTTTTGCTCTGCATGGAGTCCCCTGCACAGCTCATGACGCTGCCCGGAGGGGACAGAGGTTTTCAGCCTGATGCAGCCTGTTTCTTCACAATGCCGGATCCCCGCAGGCGCCCCATTGTAACCTGTGGCCAGAACACGCCTGTCCTTGACTAGCACTGCGCCCACATGCCGCCTCAGGCATGTGGATCGCGTCGCCACCAGTTCGGCAATAGACATGAAATATTCATTCCAGGAAGGTCGCAGCACAAGGAAATTCCTCTCCTGAATGCAAAAAGGCAGGCGGGACGACGCTTTCAGGCGGGCGTCTCAGAGCCTTATTTCATCCGTCCCGTGTACTCCCAAACCCGCAATCTCTACTCCGGCGCATCGGGAAAGATGATCCAGGCATGCACTCTTCAAGTCAAAACCCGCATGATCGCAGCCCAATGCCGGTTTGATCATTTTTCCGTTCGCCCGGTTTTCATTCGTTATAAGCCTTCAACAGGACAGATGCATTCGTCCCCCCGAAGCCGAACGAATTGCTCAACGCAGTGTGCACATCCATTTTTCGGGCAGTATTGGGAACATAGTCCAGGTCGCATTCCGGATCCGGGTTTTCATAATTTACCGTCGGAGGTATTAACCCCCTGGAAACCGTAAGAGCAGTAAAAACAGCCTCCACACCGCCGGCTGCCCCCAAAAGATGTCCGGTCATCGACTTGGTGGAGCTTATAGCCAGTTTGTATGCATGTTCGCCGAAAACTTTCTTTATAGCGATGGTTTCCGACAGATCGTTCAAAACCGTCGAGGTCCCGTGTGCATTGATGTATTCCACATCTTCGGGGGCTATACCGGCGCTTTCGATTGCCATCTTCATGCAGCTGACGGCACCTACGCCTTCCGGATCCGGCGCCGAGACATGGTAGGCATCTGCGCTCAGGCCGTAACCGCCCACTTCCGCATATATGTGGGCGCCTCTGGCCAGCGCCGAATCCAGCTCCTCTAAAACAAGGATTCCGGCGCCTTCCCCTATTATGAAGCCGTCTCGGTCCCGTTCGAACGGACGGGAAGATTTCTCAGGCTCATGGTTTCTCGTGGACAGGGCCCGCATCGAACAAAAACCTCCGACCGCCAGGGGAGTAATTACGGCTTCCGCACCGCCTGTAATCATAGCATCGACGATACCCTCCTTGATCATCCTGTAACTTTCTCCCACAGCATGGCAGCTCGCCGCACAGGCCGTTTCTATGGACAGATTCGGCCCCCTTGCCCCGAACTCAATGGCGATCTGCCCAGGAACCATGTTTGCTATTATGCCCGGGATAAAAAAAGGGCTGATCCTGCGAGGCCCTTTCTCAAGGAGTATGCTGTGGAAATTCTCGAGCATCGTCAATCCCCCGAGGCCTGTTCCGGTAACCGACCCCACCCGGGCAGCATTGCCCTCGTCGATCTTCAACCCGGAGTCGTCCATCGCCATCCGCGCGGCTGCCATTGCGTAATGAATAAAGATATCGAACCGCCGCACCATTTGCCTGTCCAGATAATCCTCGGCGTTGAAACCCTTTACCTCACCGGCTACCTGCGACGGGAAATCAGTTGCATC
>CAYXDR010000252.1:0-5145 GCA_964463515.1 uncultured Desulfobacteraceae bacterium
ACCCTCAACCGTTCTGGAAGCAGGAGATGTTGTGCTTGTCAGAGTGGCAGGGCAACAGCCTGAAGAGGGCCGGCTTTCTCTGGAACTGTACCAGGAACCGGTGGTGGAGGGGGCGGTCCTGTGCCTCGATCGTGAAACCTGCGAGATCCGGGCCATGATCGGGGGAAGGGATTTTTCCACGAGCCAGTTCAACCGGGTTATTCAATCGAGAAGACAGCCGGGTTCGGCTTTCAAGCCTGTCATATATGCAGCAGCCCTGGACAAAGGGTTCAGTGCAGTGGATAAGATACTGGACACCGCAAACCCCAAGGAAGACCGGGGAGGCCGCGTGTGGAAGCCCAAAAATTATGAAAGAACCTTTTACGGTGAAACCATGCTTCGCACCGGCATCATACATTCGCGAAACGTGATCACGGTAAAACTGCTCGAAAAAATCGGAGTCGACTATGTGATCGATTATGCCAGAAAGATGGGTATAGACTCTTCGCTGGACAGAGATCTTTCCCTGGCGCTGGGATCATCCGGGCTCTCCCTTCTTGAACTTACCTGTGTCTATTCTGTTTTTGCCAACAACGGTTTGCTGGGAAACCCTGTATTCATAAGACGCATAGAGGATCGGACCGGCCGGGTGATCGAGGAGCAGGAGCCTGTGTTTATGCCTGCTATTCCCCCCCAGACAGCATATGTTATGACGGATCTGCTCAAGGGCGTCATACAGGAGGGAACCGGCCGAAGCGTAAAAACCCTGGGACGGCCTGCCGCCGGTAAAACCGGTACGACGAATGATTTAAAAGATGCCTGGTTCATGGGATACACCCCTGAACTGGTTACTGGAGTTTGGGTGGGCTACGACGACCCGGCCTCGATGGGCAGAGGAGAGACCGGTGCCAGGGCAGCCTCCCCTATCTGGCTGCAGTTTATGAAAAAGGTGCTGGATGGAAGACCGGTTGTCGACTTTCAGGTGCCCCAGGGAGTTGTATTCGCAAATGTCGATCCTGAATCCGGTCTTCTTGCAAGCCGTCACACCAAGGGTGACCCGATACGACAGGCTTTCGGCGAAGGAAAAGCGCCCACCGAATATACTCCTGATCCGTCAGCCGGAAAGCCGGGTCGGTTTCTCATGTTTGATATGGGGGTGTCGAACTGAAGTGCCAGCCGACTGCATTTTGAATTGCGGCTGAATTATTATCAGCTTGAGTATTTTGAGAAACAAGGCGGCAGGAAAAAATTCAGGCCGGAGTTCCGTCAAATCCGATGTCATCGTCTTTTTTCAACCAGGGCCGCTTTTCCGGGCCGACGATGTGAACGATTTTTTTCGCGATCCAGTCGAAGGGAAGGTCTTCTGCAGGGGGGAACTTTTCAACATACTCGATATAGGGGTGCCCACTGAGGTCCTTTTGAGGGAGCATGGCATCGGCTTTTCCGTCGAATTCCACCACCGGAAGTCCGTTTTTGTCACACAGCTCCTTGTCAAACGTGGCGGTTGCGCTTATCCACCGGCCGTCCAGGAAAAACTGGTTATATCCGTGCCTGGGGAATGTTTTGACACCGAGCTTCCTGTATATATGAGGCGGTACCCGGTGGTTGGTTATTTTCGCGAAGGCCATCCGCGTGGGGATTGCCGCCGCTCTTCCCAGAGCTGTCAGCAACACTGCTTTTTGAACGCAGTAGCCCTTGCCCCATTCCAGAATTCTTGAGGCCCTGAAGTCTTCCTGGAATACCGAGATCATGAAAATATTGTAGCGGATCGAATCCCTGACAAAATAAAACAGAGCGGTTGCCTTCTCGGCATCGGTGGAACAGCCTTTTGTCACTTCAGCTGCCGCGGCCTTTATGCTTTCCGTGTCCGAATCGATGGCGTAACTAGGCCGCAGATAGATTTCCGTCCCGTCTGGATTACCGCTTTCCATAAACCGCTCCCTTCGTGGTTTAATTTCGATTCATCGCTGAAGATCCTTGACTGCTCGGTGAACCGTATCAAAGAGCTCCTGGACGTCTTCTTTGTCCAGGCATGAAAAGGCGATGCGCACATCGGTTTCATCCGTGGCGATGACCCCGACACCGTAGGCTTCGAGCAGGTGGAGTCGGAGTGTTTCCGCATTTACACCTTTGACCCGCAGGCACATGAAATAACCGGAATTGAAAGGGTAGACATCCCAGGCATCCCGGTAGGACTGATTAGCCAGCACCCGTTTGACTTCAAGTGCGCGTTCTTTCATGAGCTCGAATTTTTCACGTTTTTCCGCCTCAAAATCTGGGTTTTTCAAGGCTTTGAGCATGATTTCCTGGCCCAGGTGCGAGGCGTTTGAAATGCTTCCCCTTACAGCACCGGCGGTTTTTTTCTCAAGCGCTTCATACACGGCCCGGGCATCCCCCTCAAAGACCGCCCCGTATGTCACGAAACCAACCCTGAGTCCCCATACCAGATCTTCCTTGGTGGCACCGTCCAACTTAACCGCCAAAAGCCGTGGATGACGTCCATGAAGCCGGGCGAATATGGATTCCTTCATCACACCTTCTTCATAGACCAGGCCGAAATAGGCGTCATCCGAAACCGCTATAACATTTATCCCGTCCGCAGCAGCCGCTTCGAGAGTTTCGGCAACCCCGTCCGCCTCTTTCGGAGTTAGTGTATAGCCGATGGGGTTGTTGGGAATATTGAGAATCACGATTATTTTTCCGTTTCTCTTCCCAAAGGTCCGGACCGCATCGTTGAAAGCCCTGACATTAAAGCCCATGCGGTCGTCGAAAAATGGAAATTGCTCTAACCTTGCGCCTTCAAGCACTTGAAAGATAAGGTTGTAGTTACCCCAGATTTTGTCGGGCAGAAGCACCGTATCCCCGGGGTCGACCCACATGCGCGCCGTGACGCTCAGCCCGTGAGTAAGTGCATTTGTCACCACAGGCAGGCTGATCTCCTTGCCTTCGAGGGAGGGGTTTTTTCTGTACTCCGCCTCACGCCAAGCCTCCCGAAGAGGCATGATGCCGAAAGAAGGGGCATAGGAAAGGGCCTCCTCCGGGGTGAATGAAGGAAGCATGCCCATGATGGTGGGAAGGTTCATGAGGCGGCCTTTCTCCGTAGCCATTCCTATCGTTGCGTTGAACCTGTGAGCCTTTTCCTTGGCTTCCGCGCCTTGTGTCAGAATTCCCTTGGGAAAGAAAAGTTCCTTTCCCGTCTTTGAGAGCATTTCATAGATATTTTCGTTGGCATTGCGTATCGCCGTATTTAATTCTTTTGCTATCGGGTTCATTTTTTTCCTCATAAAGTGATGATCGGGCATAATGGAAGGTTCTTTATTCCGGGTTGTTTTCGAATGGACATTGCCAGTGAAGCATCGGTTTGTCAACATAATTTGAACCGTCTTGATCCGCGGATTGAGAAAGCGGAATTGGGCTTGACTGGCAATGTTAATTAAATATATAAAACATGATGTTTTTATATTTTTTTTGAAGGGAGAAAGCGATGACGGAAGTAGTGATTGCCAGCGCTTGCAGGACGCCCATAGGTGATTTCGGCGGGGCGCTTTCCGGGATGTCCGCAGTGGATTTAGGTGCATTGGTGATAAACGAGGCTATACGCAGAGCAGGCATAAGTCCCGATGTCGTCGACGAAGTGATAATGGGATGCGTACTGCCGCACGGACAAGGCCAGAACCCGGCCAGGCAGAGCATGGTGAGGGCCGGCCTTCCCTGGGAGGTGGGAGCCATAACGGTCAACAAGGTCTGCGGTTCAGGGCTCAAGGCGGTGATGCTGGCCGCTCAGGCAATAATGTGCGGCGATGCCGATGTGGTGGTGGCGGGGGGCCAGGAAAACATGAATATGTGCCCGTATATGCTTGACAGGGCCAGGACGGGCTACAGGATGAACAACGGCTCGGTTATCGACGGCATGGTGCATGACGGGCTCTGGGATCACGTCAATGATTTCCATATGGGGATGAGTGCCGAGCTGGTAGCTGAAAAGTACGGAATAACCAGGCGCGACGCCGATGCTTTTGCACTGGAATCCTATCGCAAAAGCTGGGCGGCAACAGAGGGCGGGCGGTTCAATAAAGAAATAGTACAGGTTGACGTCCCGGGCCGAAAAGGAAAGGTATTGCGTTTCGACACAGACGAGATTCCTTTCAGAGAGCCGAGGACCACGGAAGAACGCCTTGCACGGCTGCGTCCCGCGTTCAAGAAAGACGGAATCGTGACAGCCGGCAATGCTTCCAAGATCAGTGACGGGGCGTCGGCATTGGTTGTCATGTCTCGCGATAAGGCTGACGAACTCGGTTGTAAGCCTTTGGTGCGCGTCGGGGCCCAAGGGGCTTCAGGGCTCGATATGAAGTACGTTCTCGTGGCCCCTTTGAAATCCATCCCCAAGGTGCTTGCAAAGGACGGACTCAAGGTAGGGGATGTAGACATCCACGAAATCAATGAAGCCTTCAGCACATCATCGGTTGCTATAAACCGGGAGCTGGAGCTTGATCCGGACAAAGTCAACGTGAACGGCGGTGCCGTTGCCCTGGGCCATCCCATCGGGGCAAGCGGTGCCCGGGTGCTGACCACCCTTATTTACGCTATGAAATCGAGCGGAGCTGGTGTGGGCCAGGCGTCTCTGTGCCTCGGCGGAGGTGAGGCGGTTACCTTGGTTGTCTACAACCAGGAGTGAGGTTGGATGAAGGAGCCGTGCCTTGGGTTTAGAGTATTACCGGCAGGGTGGGGATTGACAAGACAAACAGGGAGGTGACTGAATATGGCAGATGCGGTGATTGTTTCGGGAGCAAGAACACCTGTTGGCAGTTTCGGCGGCAGTCTCAAGTCGACGCCGGTGGTTCAACTGGGCTCCCTGGTGTTGAAGGAGACGCTCAAGAGGGCGGGGCTAAGGCCTGTTGTGTCAGAGGAGACAAGGGCATTTGAACCTGAAGCCCTGAAGGGCAGGGGTCTTGTGGATGTCGAAAAAGACGCCTATGACTATGACGAATCTTCTCCCGGTGTTTATGTGGACGAAGTTATCATGGGCAACGTGGTCGGGGCGGGTCAGGGGCAGAATGTTGGCCGCCAGGCCTCGATTCGAGCCGGCATGCCGAAGGAAACGCCTGCTTTTACTGTGAACAAGGTCTGTGCCTCCGGCATGAAAGCCGTATCACTTGGCGCGCAGAT